>CAVAYV010000053.1:0-34134 GCA_963593015.1 bacterium
TGATAGGCCTGTTTATGTCGGTATTAGACCGGAGGGTTTCTTAGCTGATGAGCATACCGCTGAAGAAGATAAGGTTTTAACATTAGACGTTAAAGGCATCGTCACCATGGGCAGAGATATGTCATTAATCGCCTCTAGCACAAATTTCATCGGCGAAGAAATAAAGATTATCGTTGATAGCGATATCAAAGCGAATATTGGCAAAATGAAGTTTGCCATCCGTCCAAATAAGCTTTTTGTTTTCGACCACGAAAGCGAAGAGAGAATCTATTTCGAGGGAAACTATGGAAAGCAAGAATAACTGGAAAGCATGGCTCTATCTTGCTCCAACGATCATTTTGTTAGCGGTATTCACCTTTTACCCTATCATCAACACCATCGTTGTCTCTTTCATGTCCAATTATGACTATGTTTTAGACACTTTTGATGGTTTTACTTTTGATAACTACATCAAAATCCTTTCGCCAACTGGCACTTTTAACCAAGAGGTTATGCAAAATGCCTTAAAGAACACTTTGCTTTTGACCTTTGTTACGGTCCCGGTTTCTATCATCTTGTCTTTAGCCATTGCCATTGGCTTAAATTCCATCAAAAAATTGAAGAAGGTTTTCCAAACCATCTTCTTTATGCCATATGTCACTAACGCGATTGCGATCGGCATGGTTTTCTCGATTGTCTTTGACACGCAATATGGCGTTTTTAATGCTATTTTGGGCACGACTGGCTACCCTTGGATCACAATGAACGTCGCTACGCAGACGCCAGTTAATTATTGGAGCGCTTTCTTTGCCATTTGCTTTTACATCGTTTGGCATTCATTGCCTTATAAGATTTTGATTTTCTTAGGCGGACTTCAAAATATCGATAAGCAGTATTATGATGCCGCAAAAGTTGATGGGGCGGGACGCTTTAAAACAGTCATGAAAGTCACTGTTCCTTTATTGTCGCCGCAAATCCTATATATCATGATCACTTCTTTCATCGGAGCGTTCAAAGAATATAATAGCGTCATCGGTTTGTTTGGCTCGACTGGGGGATCCTTTGATATCTCCACCGGTGGCGAAAACATGAAGACCATTGTTTTCTTCATCTATGAGCAAATCGCCGCCAACCAAGTTCAATATGCTTCCGCGGCTGCGGTTATCCTCTTCGTCATTATTTTGATTTTCACTGGAATCCAATTCCAAGTCTCGAAACGGAGGGTGCATTATTAATATGGAAAACAATTATCCTGAATTACACCTAGTTCTCGCTAGCGACAAACTCTCGACCGAAAAGAAAGAACGCGTTTCAAAGATCGGTTCCGTCGTCAGTCTTATCTTCATCTACGCTTTTTTGACTTTCTTTGCGATCATCATGATTTTTCCATTCTACTGGATGCTTATTACTTCCGTTAAGAGTGGCGCGGAAATAAAACAGCTTGTGCCGACCTTCTGGCCGCAGATTTGGCGCTTCGATAACTATGCGACCGCCGTTCAGCGCTTACAATTCGGCACCTTATTCAAAAACACTTTGATCGTTGGGGTTTTCTCGACGTTAGGCACTTTGGTTACGACTATCTTTGCCGCCTTTGCCTTTGCCCGTTTGGAATTTAAAGGCCGCGACTTCATCTTCGGGATTCTTCTATCCACGATGATGATTCCGGGCGAAATGATGGTTGTCTCTAATTACATTTCCGTTTCCAAACTTGGCTTGACGGGTGGCAAATCCGCCTTACCGACATATGTGGCGATGATTATCCCTTTCATGATATCAATCTTCTACATTTATTTGCTCCGTCAGAACTTCAAACAGATACCGAATGAGCTTTATCTTGCGGCGAAAGTCGACGGAAAGAGCGATTGGCAGTATTTGTGGAAAGTCATGGTTCCACTTGCGATGCCAACTCTTACAACGATTTTCATCCTTAAGCTCATGGGGACCTGGAATGCGTATGTCTGGCCGAACTTAATCACTTCTGGACATAGCGAATACGCCCTTATCACCAATGGTTTGCGCGAGGCATTCAATACCTCGGAAAACTATGATGAATACGGAGCTCAGATGGCGGCAACGGTCATTGTCACCGTCCCATTGCTTCTCGTCTTCATCTTCTTCAGAAAGTATATTATGCGCGGAGTTTCCCGTGCTGGTATAAAAGGCTAATAGATTTAGGATAGGAGATATTCATTATGAAATCTAAAAAATCACTTCTAGTCGCTATGTTTGGAGCTGTTGCTGCAATTGCTTTGGCAGCTTGCTCTGGCGGAGGAAGCGGCGACTCCGCGGTTGATACGACCTTACCGACCGATGATCCAACTCAAGAAGTAAAAATCGAGTTCTGGCACTGTCTTGGTCACGAAAAGTCTTCCAATCTCGATAAAATCGTGGAAACTTTCAATACGAAATATGAAGGCAAATACCATGTCGAGGCTTTGAAGATCGCTGGTAGCTATGACGCTTTGGCTGACGCCATCAAAACAAAAACCGCCGCTAAAGAAATCCCTGCTTTGACGATGGGCTATCCAGATAGCTTCTCTACCTATATGGGCCAACGCATTGAAAACAGCGCTCTTCTTCGCTTGGATAATTTCATTAACGACAAGACTTATGGCTATACCGCTTCGGAGATCGCGGATTTCATTCCTGCTTTCTACGAAGAAGGATCAGCCTACCAATTCAAAGGCCAGTGGTCGATGCCGATGTATAAGTCCACGGAAATCATGTACTACAACATGAACTATTTCTATGGCGATAACCAGGCTAACGCTTTGAAGTTCTCTAATAATTCTGAATACAATAGCTTAGTCAGCGTTGTTAAAGGCGCGGCTAGTAACGTCACCGATGCTCAATTGAATGCTTTAAGGACTTGGTGCCAAGCCAATAACGGCTATACCTACAATATTCCAAGCACTTGGGAGGATATGATTAGCACCGCCAAGCAAATGAAGGCGGATCTTAAGACTGAAAAATATGCTTCTGTCGATACTTTCTTCCCAGTTGGTTATGATAGTGATTCTAACCTTTTGATCACCCAACTCGCGATGAAAGGCATTCCTTACACCACCAATGACAACATCACTAAAGCCGAGGATCATATTCTCTTCAACAATGACCAAACAAAAGAAGTGGTTCAAGGATTCGTTGATCTTTATCAAGATGGCATTTTGATCACCAAAGGGTTATTAGGCGGCAGCAAATACACCAACGAATACTTCACCGCTGGCGATTGCGCGATGACTATCGGTTCAACCGGCGGCTCTAGCTATAACGTTTCTAGTAATTTCCGCGTTGGTTTGGCGGCTGTCCCAACTCCAGCTGGCGTCACCCCAAAATACATCCAACAAGGTCCATCTATCTGTTTCTTCAATAATGATGACCCATATATCCACAAAGGAGCTTGGCTATTCTACAAAGAATTGGCGGATGTCACCAATAATGTCAAATTAGCCTTGCAAAATTCCTATGATCCTGTCAGAGAAAGTTCTTTCAGCACTGATGAATATAAGTCTTGGATTGCGAAAAAAGACAGCGATTTGAAATATGCTATCCCAGCGGAAACCGCGAATTTGCGCCAGAATTATATGACTTCCGTCGTTTTCCCTGGCTCTGATACTGCCCGTACTGAAATCGGTAACATCCTAACCTATGTTTGCTCTAACAAATATAGCGTCGCCGATGCTGTCAAAAAGGCCTACGACAACACCGTCAAGAACACCAAAATGACTTACGCTGAATAATAGGAGAAGGTATGAAAAAGAACAAACTTTCCACATTTGCCCTTGTCATAGCTAGCGGCTTTGCCTTAGCTAGCTGCTCCTCTAACAAAGTGGAGACGACCGTCATTGACGAAACTAGCGATTCACATTATGGAAAAGTCGAAATCGTCAATGCCAAAGAAAAGTATTCTGCCGGTGATTTATTGACCTTGAAAGTCACCCCGATTGAAGACTATCTTGTTTCCAAAGTCGAAGTGAACGGAACTGCCTTGACTGCCAATAGCGATGGCAATTACACTTACACTTTGACCGAAGGCCAAAACAAGATCAAAGCCTATTATGATGTCGATAAGACCGTTGACTTCGTTGATAAGTTCAAATTGAATATCGACGCCGATACTTTCTATTTGGCGACCCATAGTTCCACCGCTTTGGATTTCCGCATCAATGGCGTTGAGGAAATGATGACCGAATACACCGATCCTAAGGATTATTTCATTAATTACGTTGACGGTGATACTACTCACGTTGCTACTCGTCATTATGGCTACACCGTCAAGATTCGTTATTTAGGCATCGATACCCCAGAATCCACCTCTGATTTGGAAGAGTGGGGCAAAACCGCTTCAATCTTTAACAAAACTACTTTAAAGAGCGCAAAGCACATTCTTCTTGAATCCCAAGGCTGGGCGAGAGGAGATGAAGATAAGGCCGCGACTGCCGATGGCAACCAAAGAAGCTTGGCCTATGTTTGGTATTCGACTTTGGAGAATCCAACCATCAATGACTATAGATGCCTTAATCTTGAAATGGTTTACCAAGGATTGAGCCAAGGCATTGGGTCTTTGGAAGACATGGGCGAATACTTCTATTGGGCTTTTGATGCGGCGAATAAATCCGCGAGTGCCAATAAGAGAGGCCAATATAGCGGCGTTGCCGATTCGAATTATTATTACTATTCTGCCTCTAATCCTGCGAAGAAAATCACTTTGAAAGAAGTCTATCAAAGCGCGACCATTTCTTCCTCTATGCCATATAAGTTAACCACTCCATTGTTTGATGTGAGTGATTCTCACGATGATTGCTCGAAGACCTTATATCAAATCGAAGGCTATGTTACCCGCAAAGTTGGCTGCGCCTTCTATTTCCAAGACAAACCATCATATGAGATGCCAACCGATGGCACTTTGCCAGAAGCTTATGGCATGTATGTCTTCACTTACACTCAAACCCCAATCAAGGTTGGCGATTATGTAAGCGTTATTGGCGTCTTATCAAGCTATAGCGGCGCTTTCCAGATGATGGGCATCTCCTATCATGATTTCGATGTCGATGAATACCGTGACACCCAAGTCATTGCTGAAAAGTCTGTTTCCGCAGATCAAATCAAACCTATAACTTTGACGGCTGAGCAATATAAGACTTACGGGAATACCGCTAAAGCTAATTTAAACCACGTTCTTGTTAGCTTTGAAGATGAAGTGTATTGCTACAAGGATCAAACCTACACCGATGGCGGCATCAGAGAAGTGGACCGCTATAACACCCACTATCCATTCTATTGCAGCACCAATAAGCTTATCTTCTTCGGGAACTTAGGCTCCTCTAGCGACAATAGCGCCATCAGAATCGTTGAAGACGCTGATATCCTTTGCACCTATGGCGCTGAGACGTCAAATACCTATAAATTCTGGACGGGCGGCACAAACTACTACAATCCAGAAGGTGCGGAATATGTCTATAACTGGAATGGCATCTCGGGCGCGGTGCTTAATTCAAGCAACGCTAAAACTGATGAAGAAAAGGCGATTGCCTCTAAATTAATCACCACTGAATACAAAGCCAAAAAGACCAAATTAACCGGTATTTGGGGTAATTATATCTCAAGCTCTGGCTCTACGTATCGTGACCAAGTCACAATAGTTTCCCCGGCGGATGTGACTATCAAAGGAACTTATTGATTCTAATTAGATTGAGGGATTTTTATGGAAGAAGAAAATAAAAAGCCTAGATATAACAAAACGAATTATACCTTAGGCTGGAATGATGAAACCGGCGATGATTGGGCTGATTCAATTAGCGAAGAAGAAGTCTCGATTTATTCCCAAGCCGCGCATAAACGCGATACCGCCGGATATGATTTATCGCAAAACGCCTTATGTTTTGAAGTAATCGGTGGGATTGCTTTGATAATCGGAATCCTTTTCATCTTCCTTTCCCTCAAAAAGAACAGAAGAGGAGCGATCACCGGGATCAACCCAGCCTGTATGCAATTCGTTGTCTGCGTCGCTTGCTTGGCGGTAGCAGCAGTCTTATTAGGCATAGGGACCTTCAATCTTATAAAATCCATCAAGTTACGCAAATTAGCAAAACGTGATATCGCTTATCTTGCCAAACTCAATAGAAAATAAGTAAAATGCGAAAGCTTATGTCAGAATGTAAAGACTTATATGGCGTAAGCTTTTTCTTTTTATTATTTTCAAGTGGTTTTCATAGGAATTAAAAGCTAAAATAAAGTACGTGTTAAACACAATCTTATGTAAGGAGAAAATCTATTATGAATCGTAAGATCATCATGTTGCCTCTTTCTCTTGCGGCCGTTTTCAGCTTAGTTGCTTGCGGCGGCAATCAAGATAGCAGCAACACCTCATCTAGTTCGGAGACCACAACTTCATCTGCTTCTAGCTCAAGCACCCAAGCTGTTACAATCTCTGTTTCTAAATCTTCAGTGACTCTCGAAGTTGGCGGTACTGAAGCTATAACTGCGACCGTCAGCGGATCTACGAATACGAATAAGGTTTGGTCTAGCTCAGATGAAAGCGTTGCCACCGTCACTGCGGGATTGATCACCGCTGTTAAAGCTGGCACTTGCACAATCACTGTCGCTGCCGAAGCTGATTCAACTGTCAAAGCCACCATCAGCGTGACTGTTACTGAAGTTGCAAAGATTACTTTAGGTTCCTTGACTGCTCCAGTCTCTACATCGCAAACATATTATGGCGTCATTACCGCTAAAACTAGCAAAGGCTTTATGATCGATGATGGCACTGGTGCCTTATACGTTTATAAGAGCCTTAATAGCTCCTATGCTATCGGAGATTATGTTTCTGTTACCGACACTGTTATTTCTTACTATGGATTCTTAGAGACCACAAGCAGTGCCAAATATAGCAAAGTTACTGATGGCTCCACTGCTCCAACCCCAAAAGCGGCTACTGCCCTTACCATTGCTAAGATGAATGAAATTCAAGCTCAATGCACCGATGGTGCCTCTTCTGGCGGAACAACTGCCTTCCATGCTTCTGATATCGGCCCATTCACCTTCACAGCGACAGCTGATTGCAGCAGCGGTTATACCAATTTCTATTTGGCTGAAGACACAAATAAAGCAAATCCTATTTCTCCAATGGCTTATTCTGGCGATAATTTCATCGATGGCGCCGAATATACTTTAAAAGGATATTTCGCTGGCAAGCATAGCAAAGGATATTGGCAATTCGTCGTTGCTGAAGCCACAGCTAATTTTAAAAACGTTGAAAGTGTGAGCTTAGACAAAACCACTGCCTCAATCACTGCATTAGGCGATAAGATCACTTTGAAATCAAGTGTATTGCCAAAAGGCGCGAACACCGCTGTCACCTGGTCTTCTAGTGATGCAGCTGTTGCCACCGTCGATGATGGCGTTGTTACCTCTGTTGCCGCTGGCACCGCTACAATCACTGCAACTTCCGTTGCTGATACCACCAAGAGTGCTTCTTGCGTTATCACTATCACTAACGAAGGAACGATTTCTTATAATTCAGTTGCTAAATATAATTTCAGCGAGGTTCCTAGTGGCAGTAGTTCTACTATTAACGCACAAACCGTTTTAGGGCTTTTCAATAATGCTTCTTATTTGAGCACAGGCACTAATGTTGTTACCAACGTAACAACAGCGAACAATATTTATCAAGCTCAAGATAGTCAAGGGCCGAGAGTAAAAGGCTTAAAACTAGGAAGTGGTGATTCATCTGGCAAAATTGTTTTAAGCGTCTCGTCCAAGATAGCAAAAGTTACGATAACTGGTTATGCTTGGAATTCTTCCAAATTAGCCACTTTAACAGTCAATGATGAAACTTATGCTTATGTTGCTGCTGATGCTGGTTCCGCCAAAGAAACTACTTTTACTTTTGCCGAAAGTGATTCTTTGAGCATAAGCTCTTCTATATATTCCGTTATTACTGGAATTGAATTATTCACCAAGACTGTCGCCTAAAATAGCCTTTAAAACAAAAGGAGACTTGATGTCTCCTTTTTTGCTTTTGAAAATGAGTTATTTTGTAATTCGTTCTAACTAATAAAAACGTTATTTTCTAAATAAAAATGGATAATTCTACTTTTCAGGGAATGTTTTCGCCTGTTCGGTTATTTATAATATTCGCTATAAAGGCGAGTATTTCTTTATCTAGGAGGGTCGTATATGACTTTAGGTATAAAAATCAAAACATTACGGAATCAAAAAGGGATAACCCAGAAAGAACTCGCGGAAAAGTTAAATGTCTCTTTTCAAACTATTAGCAAATGGGAAAATGATGACAACGAACCAGATGTTGCAACATTAAAAGAATTATCCAAGATCTTTGGATGTTCATTAGATTCTTTGTTGGACAATGAACCGGTTAATGCAGTTATTTCAAAACAAGCAGAACCTGTAACTAAGACCATTGTTGTTCATCAAAAGGAAATGCACGTCTGCGAATATTGTAAGAAAGACATTCCTGATAATGATTTAGAAATGGAACAAGTGCAAACTAGCGCTCGTCATAGAGGACATCATGCGACCTATAGAACGGCTTATTATCATAAAAACTGTCTGGCGGCTCTTCGTAAGAAAAGAAAAGAAGATGCGGAGAAAGTAAGAACGGCTAAAGCTAATAAAGCTAGAAAGTACACGATTGGTTGGAGCGTATTTGGAGCGATAGTGACTTTCGTGATTTCTATGCTTTGCTTATTTCTTATTCCTCAATGCCAAGAAAACGTCCATCCTGCGCTTGCGGTTTTCCTTTCATTCCTTTTTACCTATATGATTTTTTCTGCAATCTACTGCGTTATCTCAGGATCTTGGGTTGCGGATGTTTTTGAATGGTGCATGACTAGAACCGTTCGTTTCCCTGGGATCATCTTTAGCTTTGATATGGATGGCTTTACCTTTTTGGTTGCGATGAAGGTATTGTTTGCTATCCTTGGGTTTATGATCGGACTCTTCTTTTTGGCGGCAGGAATTACCTTGACGGGATTTTTCGGGGGGATCAGTTTGCCCTTTGTTATTGTTAAAAACAAAAGAACGATGTATGAGGATTCTCTTATTGATTAAGGCTAAGGCATCACCGAATCTTTTTAACCGCTCCGATACAAAAACGCCTATAAGCAATTCTTTCTTATTTTAAGATTATTTCGGATCTAAGTGGTTTTATGTCCTTATATTCTTTTGGCTCATTGGCAATGCTATATCGATACCAAATTGCATTTTTTTCGGTCGGGTAAAAAAAGATCAAATTTTCGAATGCATAGTGATTGAAAACATATGTTACAATCCAAATCGGAATATAAATGGTAACAAGATAAGTTCCGTTGATATTGACGGAGAAAGAGCCGTTTACTCTAATATTTGGAATTGATGTCCAAATCGGTAATATAGTGAAGATTAAACTATTTAAAAGAGGGAGACCTTGCAAAATAAGTGCGAGCCAATTTCTTTTGAAAATACGAAATGAAAAATAGAATTTCTCCAGCTTTATATATTTTCTTATTGCCAAAATCCAAGAAAATACAATAACCAAAAACCAGAATCTCCAAAGTGCGTTTTTAAAGCTATAACCAAAAAGCGTCGCAAAAATCACTGGCTCGGTACTTACTGCCCACAGAGAAAAAGACCACCAAGAGGCTTTTGAATAAATGGTTTCATTGCCAACCTTTTTTAGGTTGTCCAAATTTATGAAATGTTCATAAAAATGGCAGCCTTTATCTTTGTTTTCAATCAATGAAATCGGCATAAAATCCCCAATTCAAAAACGAATACCTCAAAAATCCGAGGGCATATCCTTTTTGCACAGCTCCAAACACTATCATAGAAGAAAAAACGGTAATGCAAGCAACTCCGATCATTAATAAGACGGCTGCAACAATCGTGTTTAGCGACCTTAAAACATTTGTGATCTTTGCCCAAATAGAAGAGAGGCATGATGTTACTTTTGCGATTGCTGCCGATACTGCCATACCGATGATGGTGCCGCCATTCGCAATGTCTTTCAGAATGCTATATATTGTCCCTAAAGGCCCTTTTATCCCGCTTGCGGCATACATGGCTTGATTATTCATGTATTTCGCAAAAGCGTTATACACGGCAACGCAGCTCTCTTTTGATAGCATGACCCCATAGAATTTGACCCCGTCGATCGAGCCTTCCTTGGCTATATCGATCTTACCTTCGTCATATTCGTAGCAGGGGAGCGGCGCGAATGCTTCGCCATCCCCCCCTCCGCCTCCGTATACGGACTGGTATTTCGAGTCGGTGACTGACGCCGTGCTGATTGATGTCTCGCTGATTGAGGCGACACTAGGCTTATAAGCCGAAATTGTCCCGATGTCTATGCTTTCCAAGGCGTTTTCGAGGTTTTGGCGGCTTCTCTCATAGGCTGTTCTTTCCACCGAGCCCAGAGGCTTCAAGAACATATCGTCCAAATCGGCGAAATGGGTGTAGTCTGAGGAGGACTCTATGAGCGAGGAGACTTTCCTCTCGCCTATCTTTCCTAATGTGCCTTGCTCCTTTTCGTAGGCGAATAGCTTTTGCTTTGCAAGCGAGGACTGCGCATTTATGTCAAGATCGAAGGAGGAGTAGTCATAGGCCGAGGCGGCTTTCTCGATGATGTCGCTTGTCTCTGAGGAAACGCTGTCTAGGTTATTGGCGTTGGAAATGCTTTGAACGCCACTTAGGCAGGTGGCGATTGTCAGGATCAGTGATGAAATCATATTCAATCCTCATTGATATTTATGAGATTTTTATAGCATGTTTCTTTGATTTGTTCAATTTATGTGCTCTAAATTTGCTTTTTGAATTAAAAACCCCTTCCTATTTTAAGAAAGGGGTTAGCTATTTTTAGAGACTAATGTTATTGATTATTTGTCTCTTTTTCAAAGTCTTTATCTTCAGAAACAGCGATGAATGGACGTGCTTCGATGACATTATTGACTTTGATGGTCAAGATATTTGTGTCTACGTACTTGGCGATGGTCTTGCCGCGCTCAGTTGGAGTGGCGATAAGCAATTGAGTATCGAGGGATTTGAAATATTCCATGATGCCTTCGATATGCCCAGCGTCCATGTTGTTGAAGGCTTCATCCAACAAGACTAAGCATCCATGGCTCTTTCTATCAGGGGAGTTACGAATGATTTGGTCGAATGATGCTGCAATAATAACATAGAACGGGGTTTGAGTTTCACCACCGGATTTTTCATGGCTGATCTTTGAGAACAAAGAACGTCCGTTTTTATTGACGATTTCGATGTCGTAATTCATGAAGCGGCGATAATCGCAATATTTAGCAATCTCTTGGAGAGTCTTCTCATCGCTGGAATTTGAGGCAAGCTTTTGGAAGAGCTCATTCATGAGCGCTTTATTGCGGTCGCTTAAATTCTCGCCGAATAAGTCGGTTTGGACAAAGTTTTGCTCGCTCTTGAAGATATCGTAGTAATCGCCAAAGGCTTTGTCTTTGCTCTTAGAGATGATAAAGCGATAGACGTCTCCATCGGTGCCGAATGGCTTATTGGCTAAAATCTTATTTAAGTTGCGGATGTGTTCTTCCTCACTTTGAATGTTAGCACGGATGGCATCGATGTAGTTATTCTCAAATGCGTTTGTGGCTTCCTCTTTCGCCCTTTCAAGTTTATCATGGTCTTCCATTAAAGCGCGGGAGACAAGAGTGTTATATTCGCGGTAGAAGCTTGGCAAGCTATCGATAGATGATGTAGCATCAAAATGGAAATTATTGATGTAATTTTGCATCAAGTTAACTAAGCGCGCTTTCTTGTATTGAGCATCTTCATTACCTTTCTTTATCCTTGAATCGGTCTCGGAATTGCTGAGATTTTTGTTATTCTCTTCAAATTCTTCGAATTCTTGGCGGAAGGCATTAGAAGAAAGGAATTCATTAAGATGGATACGAGATTCGCTTTCGCCAGAAGCGTTGACTTGGATGGATTTAGAAAGGTAATCGTTAGTGACTTCTAGGCGGGATTTCTCTGCTAAAGTCTGGTCACGTTTTCTTTGGACGTCATCTTTCTCTCTTCTTAAGGATTCTTCGCCTTCGTTAGTCAAAGAATTTTGCCCTAAGCGGGCGAGTTTCTCTTTCAAAGAGTCTATATAGTCTTTAAGCTCGTTATACTTCGAATACCAGTTTTGATCGTTCATTAAGAGTTGGATCTTTGAAGCATCACAGCCTTCTTTGCGGAGCTTCTCTAACTCATTCTTATGCTCTAAGAGAGAACGATATTCATTCTCTTTGGCTTCGATTTCTTTTTTTGCCACATCAAGCTGCATTCTTGAAGCGTTGCAGCCAATATATGGGATTTCATAGATTCTTTGCTTGGTTTGGCGGGCGGCTTTGCTTTTATATACCATGACGGTCTTAGTGATGGAAGACTCATAGTTTTTGAGCTCGTCCTCGCTCTCGACGCAAATGATGTTGCCCATGATGAAGTCGGCGTAGCGGCGGGAATCGGTAGAAGTGGCGTGGACTTTACTCGCCAAAGAATTCTCCATTGGCTCAAGGTCTTTTAATTTAGAGACATTGACTAAACCAACGCCATAGATGCCTAACTTATTTTTATTTTTTTCGTATAAGCGCAAGGCGTCATCAAAATATTGCTCAGGGACAAATAAGTCGAAGCGGCGGGTGTTCAAATATCCTTCGACCGCGTTTCTCCACTCTTCTTCCCCTGGCTCCATGTCCAAGAGTTCGCAGAAGGGGATGGCTTTGATTTCCTTGTGATGGATTTCTTTCAAACCCGTCTCAATGACTTGGATTAAGCTAGTGACATTTGAGTCATAGCTAGACATGCCTTTGGAAAGAAGATTCTTTCTTACGACAAGCGCGGCTTCCTCACTGGAGACGGAATTGATTTTGATATCGGTTTGAACGATATCTTCGCTGATGGAATTGCGTATGGAAAGCAAAGATTCTTGATAGTCTTTGGCTTCGTCGATAAAGGCGGCGAAATTTTCGCTCCCTAAATATTTAGAAAGGTTATTTTTGATTTTTAATTTCTTCGCGATTTCGATTTCCGAAGTCAATAAAGCGTTCCAATGTTCGGCTTTCTTCAGATATTCTGCCTCAAGGGCACTTTTATCTTTGATTAAAGAGGCTAAGCGGTCTTTTTCGCTTTCTGGGTCGTTTGATAAGGCAGCAATGCTACGATCGATCTCTCTGATGCGCTCAGCCAAAGATTCGGCTTTGTCGAGGCATTCTGCGATAAGCTTATCGTTCTTTTCGATTTGAGCTTTAACGTCTGCTTCTTTTTTCGCTTCGCCATCGACTTCTTTTTTGAGACGGTGGACATTCAATAAACGGATCTCTTTCTCTAAAGCGGTCAAAGAATCGCCTAAGCCGGTGATTTCCTTTAAGGCATCGGATTTTTTCATATCTTCTTCAACGCGCTTTTGAAGTTCGTTATAGACGAAGATATTCCGCTTCATATTGGTTAAATCAACGGCTTTATCAGGCATTAAGAACTGATAAACGAATTGGTTGACGTCCTTGATAGGACGGAAAGCGACAGCCTTTGGGAGAAGCTCATAATAACGTTTCATATCAATGGAAAGAAGAGAGCAGATTTTCATTCTTATATCTTCTCTAGTTCCTTCGATTAGGCGTAATTTGTCGCCTAATTTCTCCGTCATCTTATTGAAACTTAAGACTTGAATCGCATTGTCTTTGACGGTAGTGAACAAGGTATCATCGATTTCTTGGTTATCCAAATAATAGAAAGAGCGGGTAACTTTGCCTTTCTCTTCTTGGATTTCAAGACAAACGCCGATGACAAAATGCTTATTGGTGTATTCGTCGAACCATTCGGTGGCGATATGGGAGATAACGTTTGGCTGGTTGCGGAGATTTTCTTTTCCTTCAATGCCGATTTTTGCCCTCATGTAAGTTTCGACCGTACGTGAGGCACGTTCATTGGCGGCACTATTGAAGAATTTTTCTTCGCCACCGGTGAGCAAGAACATCAAAGCGTCCAAAAGGGTGGATTTGCCAGAGCCGTTTTCCCCGAACACGAGCATAGAGCCCTTGACATCGATCGTCTGATTATAAAAACCGTGCCAATTGATCAATTTAATCTTCGTTAGGCTTTTCTTCATTTTCAGTAGCTCCTTCATTTGTTTCGCCAGTTAATTCTTTCATCTTGGCGATGATGGATTCTAATTCATCTCCTGGCAACAAAACGTGAACGCTTGGAAGGATTTGAATTGGAGTAGTGGTCTCTAAGTTAGAGGCTTTGAAATCGATGATTTTATGGGCTTTCAGTTTTCTTAGGCTGTCTAAATAGAAACTCGGGCGCTTGGCATAATCTAATAAGCCAGCGATTTTCAATTGCTCGACTATTTGCTCTAAAGAAATGATGACTTTATCGATGGACGTAACTTGTTTTTTCGCTTCGATCTCCAAAATTCTTAGAACGAATAAGATGGCGGTGTCGAGCTTATTCAAGCGGATGCGGTTACGGTTTTCCGTCGTTTTGATATAGGCTAAGCCATTCGTGTAATCGACGATGAAATCATAGTCGATTAAGGAGAAATAGCAGCCTATCATCTCCTGGTGTTCCGCCAAAAAGAAGAAATCATCGACATCCTCTTCTTTCTCTTTCACTAAATAAGTTTCGCCGAACAAACGGTTGATGACTTTGGCGAAACGGTCGCGGCTTCCCTCATTGAATTCGAAATAATCATTTGAGAATATCTCTAATTGCTTATTGCGATCAATCATTGTTTTTCCTCCTTAAGTTTTATGTCGAATGCTTTGGTCTTATAGCCATAGGTGACGTAGTAGTCATCGTGGAAGATGACATTATATTTCATATCATCATAAGAACTATAGGCCTCTATCATCATGAGCATGATTAGTTCGTTCCAGGAATTGATTTCGATGTCTTTTGAACTCTTTTCTTTGGAATCCCCCATTTCCTTGATAACGAAATCATTGACTTTGTCTTTGCTATATTCGTCTTCCATGAATAGTTTTGCCATTGCAAGATTGAAATCTTCATTTGAGGCAAGAGGTTCCTCTTGATAATAGATATCCGATTTTTCTTTTGCTTTAGCGCGGTTATACAAGGAATTTTGGTCAACTTGCATCGATACATACAAAGGTATCGCTTCGCCGAAATCAATCGTGGAATCGGCGTTTTTGATAACCTTTAAGGCATTTTGCAATAACCCAGTGACGTCTTTCTTGTTGCTTAGCAAGAATTCGAATTTCGCTTGCGCGGAAGTGTGGAACTTGGTGTTCTTTTCATCGATCAGAGCGACAAGGTTGTCCACGGATTCAAATCGCCTTATGCATTCTTCCAATTGGTCAGCGTATTTTTCCCGGATTTTGTTTATTTCTTCTTCGCTAGGATTTACGATCCAATCGGTAATTAAGACATTGCGGACGATTTCATCCATGTGGTTATAACGGAGATTGTTAAGCTCCAACAAGATTTTCGCCGTGTATTTGCTCGGGTTATCGCGAGTCTTTAAGTTATAGAAGACTTTAAGCAAGACCTGGTCTCTGTATTTATCGACAAGAAGATCCAAAACTTCTTTTGGAGAAAGCTTGTCATCGTTGATCATCTTCTCGGTGAAACGCCTGATTTTTGGCAACAGTCCTTGAAGGCCATGGAACAAAGAAAGCGTTTCTTCGTAAACTTGCTCGATTATGCCTTTGGATTGACGGAAATCAAAATTCTCCAATGCTTTGGAGATGAGATAGAAATAACCGGTGAATTCGATTGGCTTTTTCTCTCTTTCAATAAGACTACGGAGCGATTCCAAAATCACGATGGCGTCGTTAGTCAAAGATAGAGTGGTTGAGAATCCTTCAGTCGTGTCTTCCTCTAGCCATCCGGTCTTTTTGAAGCGGGACACTTTGCTGCTAGCCATATAACGATGGTCTCTGTTTTGCTTGTCGTATTCCTCATCCTCATCAAAATCATCAAAAGGATGAGTGTCAATATAGGCTTCCAAATCATCCACCAAATCATCCCGTGAGATAACTTGCACATTTCTTTTGCTCATGAACACGTCATAGATAAAAGAAAGAAGCTCATAGTTCGTACGTTTGTCTTCGTGGACGAAAACGGTAAACATCAATGGATTAATGACATCAAATAAATTATCCAATTTGCTATTTCTCCTTCCGTAATCACTTGGTGAAAGAAATATTTATTTCTTTAGCCAACTGAATTAAGTTTATCAAATTTGCTATAAGATTTATCCAAGAAAAAGAAGAAAATAAGCAAAAGTAAAAAACTTGCATCTGTAGTAGAATGCTAATTATGGAAATCACTCAATATCTCTCAAACAAACTTCAAATTAGAGAAGGTCAAGTCAAAGCCGCTTTAAAACTTCTAGAAGAAGGGGGGACAGTCCCATTTATCGCACGCTACAAAAAAGAAGAAACCGGAAATTTGAGCGATGTCACTTTGCGAGCTTTAGAGGAAGAAAAGCAGAAATTCGAAAAGCTTGAGGAGAGAAAAAAGACCGTTCTTTCTAGCATTGAAGAACAAGGAAAACTTACTGGGGAATTGAAAGAGAAAATTGTCAATTGCGAAACTTTGTCGTTATTGGAAACGATTTACCGCCCTTATAAGCCGAAAAGAAAGACCCGCGGAAGCATCGCTAGAGAAAAGGGCCTTGAAGAGCTTGCCAAATACATTATAAGGCAAGAAGGAAATTTGTCCTCTTTAAAAGAATACGCAAAAACTTTTGTGAGCGAAGAAAAAGGGGTCAAGGATATCGACGATGCCTTAAATGGCGCCAAAGATATCATCGCAGAAGATATAAGCGATAACACAAACTTCTATTTGTTCGCCAAAAATTACATCTATAGAACCGGTCATATCAAAGCTAAAGAAAGCAAGGAAGACACTGACCAAAAATATCTGAATTATGCGAACTTCGATACGCCGATATCACGCATAAAATCATATCAGGTTTTAGCGTTGTCTCGCGGCAAAAAAGAGAAGAAACTAAGTTATTCTTTCGTTTATGATGAGATCACGATTCATAATCAGATTGCTAGAACGATCATCAAAAGAAATAGCCCATACGAAACGTTACTGAAAGAGATTATCGAAGAATCCTACAAGCGTTTGTTTAGCTCTTCTTTGGAAAACGAAATTTTCAATGACCTCTTCGCGAAAGCGGAAGATTCTTCGTTATTGCTTTTTTCGAAGAACCTCAAGCAATTGTTGCTTGCCTCTCCTTTGAAAGGCAAGCAAATCTTAGGGTTTGATCCTGGATATAAAAACGGATGCAAATTGGCTCTTATCGACAAAACCGGCGCCGTTTTAACCTCTTGCATAATTTATCCAACGATCGGGAAGGAAAAAGAAGCCGAAATTAAATTGCTTAAGATTTACAAGGATTTCGGATATGACGCGATTGCCTTAGGAAATGGCACCGCTTCTAGAGAAAGCGAAGTGTTTTTGCAAGGATTTTTGAAAAACAACCATTTAGAATCCGTGCAGATTACGATTGTAAATGAATCCGGTGCTTCCGTTTATAGCGCTTCCCCATTAGCCATCAAAGAATTCCCAAACATGGATATTGATGAACGCTCCTCGGTTTCCTTAGCTAGAAGGCTTCTCGATCCGATGGCGGAATTGGTTAAAATCCCTCCTGAAGCGATTGGGGTTGGCCAATATCAGCACGACATGGACCAATCTCGTTTGAAAGAGAATCTCTCTAATACTACGATGGATGCCGTCAACGAAGTAGGCGTTTGGCTGAATACCGCCTCAGCTTCTTTGCTGAAATACGTTTCTGGTCTGAATGAGAGAAGCGCCAATAACATCGTCGAATACCGCAACGCCAATGGCTTATTCAGACACCGTGAGGATTTATTGAAAGTGAAAGGCATTGGGGATAAAGCTTTCAATGATGCGGCTGGGTTTTTACGAATCGAGTCCGACAATCCTTTGGAAAAGACCGCGGTTCACCCAAAGGATTATAAAACTACTTTGAACTTGCTATCTAAATTTGGCCTTTCCGTGAATGATTTAGGAACTGATAAGGCAAACGTCATTTTAGCGAAAGATATTGATGTTTCTAATTTGTCTAAAGAATTAGATATTGGCGAATACACTTTAAAAGACATCATCGAAGAGCTTAAAAAGCCAGGGCGCGACCCTCGTGAAAGCATAGAGACAGCCGTTTTGGATTCTAAAGTAAAAGATATTAAAGACTTAACTGTTGGATTGATTTTGAATGGCACGGTTAGGAATCTTTCGGATTTCGGCGCTTTCGTGGATATCGGTGTCCATCAAGATGGATTGGTCCATATTTCTGAGATTGCCGATCATTTTGTTTCTCATCCAAGCGATGAATTGTCTTTGGGGCAAATCGTCAAAGTCAAAGTCATAACGGTGGATATCAATCGCAAACGCATATCTTTATCTATCAAAGCCGCGAACAAAGAAGAATAGATTGTAATGACCTTAGGCGTTTATTTCGACAAAAAGAAGTGCGTTGAGACAAAGAAAGCCCAACGATATTACGCCCTTTGCTCCTTATATGAGTCAATGGTGTTTTCTTTTCTTACGTTGTTTTTGAATGAATGCCGAAGAAGCTTCAATTGGACTCCTTTGATGTCTTCTTTTAGTCTTTTTCTTCCCCCGTTTGTTTCGGCGATAGCGATATTTTTGTCCTCGTTTTTTGTTAAGCATCATCGAAATAATCTTCAGGTGATGCGTGTTTTGACGCTATTATCTTTTGCCTTGGTTTTGGGTTTTGGTCTAACAGGGCTATTTGTGTCAAATGGCTTGAATCAAAGTGGCGAAATCATCGATTACTCACATTACTATGGCTTTTATATTTCTTGCGTGACTTTCATTCCTTTGCTAATGGGAATGCATTGGTCGTTTTTATCGTTCCAATTATCTAATGCCGCAGATATCAACTTCATCGAAAAAACTAGGTTTGGCCATATTTGCATACTTGCCCCTTTAGTAAGCGCATTAGCTTCCCCTATCGCCGGTTTGCTCGCAAATAGTCTCTTTACGAATTATCGTGGATATCTGTTTATGTTTTTGGTTGCTTCGCCATTATTGCTATTGGAGTTTGCTTTTAGCTTCGCATTTAAGCCTTACGATCCTTCCTTACTTCATCATGATGAGACAGAGGATGTGCCGTTGAAAGAGGTATTCTCCAATAAGATGTATTTATTTTATTTGGCGATTGTTGCGATTTTGATTCCTTCCATTTGGGCAAGCGATTCCATCGCTTCAAGCTATTGGAGTAGCTTAGAAGTGACTAGCGACAACGCCTTTAATTCTCTCACATATGGTTTTTATTTAGCCTTGTCATCGTTAATGGAGTTTTTGATCATATTCTTTAACACCAAAGTTGGCTTTGGGAAGAATTCCGTTCTATCAATCAATCTTGCCTTGCTTTTCTTATTTGTAGGAGCAATTTCTTTTGGAATCATCTCTTATTTCTATCGAGCGCCAATGGAAAATGGGCTTTCTTTAGCAATCGGAATTATCTTTTTGCATTCTTTTAAAGGAATCGCCAATGGTTTGTATTGCACGAGCAATTTAGCTATCATAAATCATCTGCTAGGACCTAAAGCGCGAAGAAAAGCTGTTTTCTTAGCCCCTTGCTTATTCCAGTTAATCAACTCGTTCTTGCAATTGGCGTACCCGCTTTTGGGCGAAGAAAGATACATTGCTTTTTTCTTTATTGCCTTGTTACTATTTTCTGCCTTGCTTGGTTCTTTCTTCTTGGATGGACCGTTGCTACATTGGAAAAGCAAGGACTAAAATCAAAAAACACCGCAAAACCCATTTTAAATAACTCGTTTCGTGACATTTCGCGTTTGGCGAAAATGAAACACATAATGTGTAGTATAATCATTCTATGGAAAAAAATATTGATTGTCCCCATTGCCCAACGCCTTGTTTGACTTTTTCTTTGCTTTCTGGGCTTTCTAAAAAACAAAAAGAAACGTTATCAAGAATTACGGAACTCCATTCTTATGAAAAAGATGATTTCATTTTCCGGGCTGGTGATCCTGCTAATAGCCTATATTTGATTAGGCAAGGCGATATTAAATTAGTTAATTACGATTCTGAGGGTCGCGAAAAAATAGTTGCTATTTTTTCTAAAGGCGAACTTATCTGGGAAGGCTTATTTTTGCACGAAGTGAGTTTTCCTTTTTCTGCCATATCCGTAAACGAATCAAAAGTATGCCGTATACCATCATCTTTCGTTGAAGGTCTCCTTAGAGAAGGAAATGGCGCGGCAGCGATGGTGGAAGTGCTCTCGAAAAAGCTTCATGACGCGAACGAAAGAAACATGATTCTTTCCACTAGCGACCCAAAGGCGAAAGTGGCGCGATTATTCGTATATCGCGCCAGCCAATGCAATTCCAATGTTTTGGTGATGAAACTTGAAGACATTGCCGCTTATGTATCTTTAAGACCGGAAACGGTTTCTCGGAAATTATCGCAATTAATAAAAGAAGGCATTCTTAAAAAGACTGGTCAAAGCACGTTTTTGATTTTGGATCCTAATGCCTTATTAGAAGTTGCAGAATCTTGATTTCAATCAAAGTTAATTTCGCTAAAATCAGTGACAATCATCTCGGAGGTAATCTTATGGAAGGAAGAATTCATTCAATCGAAACCTTCGGTTCCCTTGATGGGCCAGGAATTCGCTTTGTTATTTTTGTTAAAGGGTGCGCGATGCGTTGCCTTTTCTGCCATAACCCCGATACTTGGGACCCAAACGGAGGCGATAAAAGAAGCGCCGATTCCTTGATTGAGCAAGCATTGCGCTACAAAGAATATTGGGCGAATGATGGCGGGATCACCGTTTCGGGCGGCGAACCACTGCTCCAAATAGATTTCTTGATTGATTTGTTCAAAAAAGCCAAGGAGAATGGAATCAACACTTGCATTGATACCGCCGGTGAGCCTTTCACTCGGCAAGAGCCATATTTCTCGAAATTCCAAGAATTGATGAAATATACCGATTTGCTTCTTGTCGATATCAAACACATAGACCCTAAAGTGCATTTGGCTTTGACAGGCAAAAAGAACGATAACATCATTGATATGTTCCATTATCTGGATAAGATACATAAGCCAATCTGGATTCGTCATGTCCTTTTGGAAGGATATTCCGATAATGACGAATATTTGTACAAGACAAGAGCCTTTATCAAGACCTTGTCAAACGTTGAGAGAATAGATGTTTTGCCCTTCCATAAAATGGGTGAATTCAAATGGCAGAAACTCGGATACGAATATAAGCTTTCGAAAACGGAGCCGCCATCCAAAGACAGGGTGAAAAATGCCGAAGATATCTTGAATGGAAAACGTGATGAAAACTTGATTTAAATCAAGGTATCCTCCATTATATAATGGTTAAAATACAAATCGCTTTCATAGAAAGGAAACAAAAATCTCATGGAAATGAAACCAGAATGGAAATCATTCAAAGGCGGACATTGGACTAACGACGTCAACGTTCGCGACTTCATTCAACACAACTACAAAGAATACGTTGGCGACGACTCCTTCTTAAAAGGACCGACCAGCGCAACTGAAACCCTTTGGAATGAAGTTCAAGACCTTCAACATCAAGAAAGAGCCAAAGGCGGCGTTCTTGATATGGAAACCAAAGTCGTTTCTTCTATCAATGCCTATGGCGCCGCTTATATCAACGACGCAACAAAAGATCTCGAAAAGATCGTTGGCTTACAAACTGACAAGCCATTAAAACGTGCTTTTATGCCTTATGGTGGCATCAAAATGGCCGAACAAGCCTGCACCACATATGGCTACACCCCAGATCCTGAATTGCACAAGATCTTCACCGATTATCATAAAACCCACAACCAAGCGGTTTTCGATGCCTATACCCCAGAAATGATGCTTGTTCGTCATAACAAGATCTTAACTGGTTTGCCAGATACCTATGGCCGTGGACGTATCGTCGGTGACTATCGCCGCGTTGCCTTATACGGTATCGACTTCTTGATCGAAAAGAAGAAAGAAGACCTCGCCAATTGTGGCGATGGAACCATGGTCGATGACGTAATCCGTTTACGCGAAGAAATCGCTGACCAAATCAAAGCTTTAAACGAAATGAAGAAGATGGCTGCGACTTATGGTTATGATATCTCCAAGCCTGCCGCCAATGCCCGTGAAGCCGTTCAATGGTTATACTTTGGCTATTTGGCTGCCATTAAGACTCAAAACGGTGCCGCTATGAGCGTTGGAAGAGTTTCTACCTTCTTGGACATCTATATTGAACGCGACCTTGAAGCTGGCCTCATCACGGAGACCGAAGCCCAAGAACTCGTTGACCATTTTGTTATGAAACTCCGTATGGTCAAGTTCGCCCGTATCCCGAGCTATAATCAATTATTCTCTGGTGACCCAGTGTGGGCTACCTTAGAGGTCGGTGGCTTAGGAGATGATGGCAGAAGCTTAGTCACCAAGAACGACTACCGTTTCTTACATACCCTTGAAAACATGGGACCAGCCCCTGAGCCAAACCTCACTGTTTTATACAGCCATCGTTTGCCAGCCGCTTTCAAAGCCTACGCTGCTAAAATCTCTGTCAAGACCAGCTCCATCCAATACGAAAATGATGATGTCATGCGTCCAATCTGGGGCGATGATTATTCCATCTGCTGCTGCGTCTCTGCCACTCAAACCGGCAAAGAAATGCAATTCTTCGGCGCCCGTGCCAACCTTGCGAAGTGCTTGCTTTACGCGATC
The DNA here is from genome assembly GCA_963593015.1 of bacterium. Taxonomy (GTDB): domain Bacteria; phylum Bacillota_I; class Bacilli_A; order RFN20; family CAG-826; genus UBA4951. The sequence goes on from CAVAYV010000053.1 coordinate 22,729, forward strand.
AATGGCGGCGTTGATGAAAAGACCAAGATGCAAGTCGGCCCAGCATATCAACCAATCACCTCTGAATATCTCGATTATGACACTGTCATGAAGAAATATGATGTCATGATGGATTGGCTTGCTGGTATCTATGTTAATGTCTTGAACCTTATTCAATACATGCATGACCGTTATTACTACGAAGCTGCCGAAATGGCTTTGATTGATACCGATGTCCGCCGCACCTTTGCGACAGGTATCGCTGGCTTCAGCCATGTTGTCGATAGCTTAAGTGCCATCAAATACGCCAAAGTCAAAACCATCCGCGATGAAACCGGATTGGTCGTCGATTATGATATTGAAGGCGATTTCCCAAGATATGGTAACGATGACGATCGAGCCGATGATATCGCCGTTTGGCTCTTAAAGACTTTCATGGAGAAGGTCAAGAAACATCACACCTATCGTAATTCCGAACCAACCACCTCCATCCTTACCATCACTTCTAACGTTGTTTATGGAAAAGCTACTGGTTCTATGCCTGATGGACGTAAAGCTGGCGAACCACTTTCTCCAGGTGCAAACCCAGCCTATGGCGCCGAGAAGAACGGCTTATTAGCCTCTCTCAACTCCGTTGCCAAACTTCCATATGAATATGCGTTGGATGGCATTTCCAATACTTCCACCATCGCTCCAAACACTCTTGGAAAAACCGATGATGAAAGAACAAAGACCTTGGTTAAGGTTCTTGATGGCTATTTCGATAAAGGAGCCCATCACCTTAACGTCAACGTCTTTGGAATCGAAAAGCTCAAAGATGCCATGGAGCATCCAGAGAAACCAGAATACGCGAACTTCACCATCCGTGTTTCTGGCTATGCCGTTAAGTTCATTGACTTAACCAAAGAGCAACAGCTCGACGTTATTGCTCGTAACGCCCACGAATCCTTATAATAAGATGATTCAAAAAGAGATCACGATTTGTGATCTCTTTTCCTTTTTAGAATTTAAATTTTATTTAGTGATTTATTTGTTTAGCAAAGAAGAAATCAAATTTTTCTTTGCGATAGCTCTGTTTTCTCCTTCATAGAAGACAGCGATTGTTCCTGGACCTACATGGGCGCCGGTAACTAAATCGTAGAAATAAATTTTGGTATTGCTGATTCCAAATTCATGCAATAGGTTTTCAAAATATTTGGCATCATCTAAGGAATTGCAATGGGAGATATAAACAACTTGGTCTTTGCTGGCGATGTTGTCATTGACTTGCTCCGCCAATTTTTTGAGTGCGTTTTTGCGACCATGGACTTTTGAAGTTACTTCGATTTTCGCTTCATCGGAACCATAAAGAAGAGGCTTGATCGAAAGCATGTTTGCAATAATCGCCGTGACATTGGAGACACGTCCAGTATTGGCGAGATATTTGATGGAATCCACAGTGAATTCGCTTCTCACTTTTTTGACGTATTCTTCGGTTTCGCTGATAACTTTCTCAAATTCTAGGCCACTTTTAGCGAGATTTTCCGCTTTTAAAGCAATCCTTCCTTCTCCTAATCCCGCAGTTTTAGAGTCAATGACTGCCACCATTTTCTTTTTGGCGTCATTATTGATTTCTTCGGCGATCAAGGATGCGCTTTGGAAAGTCCCAGAGATACCGCTAGCTAAAGTTACATAAATAAGCTGATTGCCTTTGCCTACCTCCTCTTTGCATTTTTCCATAAAAAGCCCAGGGCTAGTCAAAGATGTTTTTGGTTTTGCCCCTTTAGCCATTTCGGAATAGAAGTCTTTGGACATCTCTTCCACATCGATATCGTCTTTGTAGCAAAGATACTCTTTGTCATCGATTCGCAACGCCATTGGCAACACAATGATTTCTGAATTATTTTCCTTTAAAATAGAAGAGAAGAGATTGCTACTTGCATCTGTATAAATTTTAATCGCCATAAGTTATCCCCATCCTATAAAGTGATAATACTTTAAATTTTATGGGATTGTGTAATAAAAGATCTTTATTACAAAAATCCTCTTAGAAATACTAGTTTCTAAAACTAGGAGATGCAACTATATTTTTATCTTTCTTTTCTAAAGACTTAAGAAATTGAAATTGTTATAATAGTTCAAAGTTAATTTAGGAGTGTGAAATTTGAATTTCAAGCCCCTATTGTTTGAAATCCAAACAAAAAAGGTTGAAATTCTTGAAAATTGGCATACCTTAATTATCACTTTAGGGGTAAAGGAATGAAAAAAAGCGAAATTGTTTGTCTTATGTTCTATCGACTTTTGGTGAATAGGAGTCTAAAAAGAGCCGATTTTATTAACGAAACAAAGATTAATTCTTTGACTTTCGCAAGGTATCTTTCGGATATTAGGGCGTTATTGAAGGATAAGATCCCTCAATATCATGTCGTGTATAACAGAGGTTCGGATACCTATTATCTGAAAGAAGATCTTTTATAAAAACGATGATTCTTAAAAAGACGCTCAGATTGGGCGTTTTTTTCTTTCGTTGACAAAATGGCAAAAAAGACTTTTTATCGATAAAACGGTAAAAACTATATTTTTAAGTTTGGATTTTTTTGATTGACGAAATATGACTGGTTGTCTTTATCAAACATTTATAAGGAAAATTGTTCAAAAATTGCTATTTTTACCATATAATCGTAAGCGTTTACATTGGAGAAAATATGAGTCAATCCAACTTTACAAAAATTATTGCCGTTTCAGGGAAGGGGGGCGTTGGAAAAACTTCTTTAGCGGCGGTTATTGTGAAACTTTTAGTGGAAGCCCACAAAGGCAAAAGAATTTTAGCAATCGATGCCGATCCTGCCGTTGGCTTATCCACTGCTTTAGGAATCGAACCAACAAAGACCATCGATGATGTGAGAAAAGAAGCTATTGCCGCTTCTAGCGAAGGCAAAAACGCGGTAGTGGAAGTTCTCGGGAACGCGGAATATAGCATTGAAGAGGCCATGGTCCAAGGAGACGGTTTTACTTTTATCGCTATCGGCAGACCTGAAGCCGCCGGATGCTATTGCAAAATCAACACCTATTTAAAAGATGTCATAAGCGCTATATCCTCCCATTTTGATTATGTGGTCATTGATGGCGAGGCTGGCATTGAGCAAGTAAATCGTCGGGTAATGGAAAAAGTCACCCATTTGCTGCTTGTTACTGATCAAAGCAAAAAAGGGAGACAAGTCATCCAAACGATCAAAGGAGTGGCGGATTCTCTTGTCATGTATGAGAAAATCGGAGTCATAGCCAATAGATTGTCTCTGGAAGCCATGAACGGAAACCTTGATTTTGGAGGAATTGACGTTTTATCCAAAATCCCCTTCGACGATAAACTAAGCGAATATGACTTAAAAGGGGAAAACGTGTTTTATATCCCAAACAATGCCCCGATTGTGGTCGGTGCAAAAGAAGCGCTTAAGAAAATCGGCATTTTATAAAAAAGGAGAAAAAACATGCGTGATTTGAAGCATATTTATTACTTCGAGAAACTTTTGGAGAATTCTTACAATGAATTGATTGGGCAAGCCCAAGAATCAGGCCGAAAAGCGATTGGCCATGTTTGCTATCAAATTCCAGAGCCTCTCCTTAATCTTCCAGGGATTTTCAGCGTTCGTTTAAGAGCGCCGCGCACTACTTCCACCGAAATGGGGAATTACTATCTTTCGCCTATTTTTTGCGAAGCTTGCCGTGCGATTTTAGAAAGAGCTTTGGAGGGCGGCTTTGATTTCTTAGATGGAATCATCGCTCCAGAAGCTTGCGCGATGATGAACCGCTGCGTTGAGAACATCGAGCACTTGAATTGCTGCACGAAGCCGCATTTCTTTGCTTCTTATGTCGATGTACCTATGAAATCCGATGATGTCACTTTAAAACACTATGTCTTGCAAATGAAAGAGCATGTTTTAAAACCGCTTCATGATAATTTGGGGATAGATATCAGCGATGATGCGATTCGTAAAGCCGTCTCTGATCAAAATGAGATTTCCAAACTGATTACTGAGATTGGTGATTACCGCAAAGAAGAACAGCCGCGTATCACTGGCTATGAGTTTGCCGTGCTTTGCTTAGCGACCTATTGCTGCCCAAAAGATCTTCTTATCGATAAATTGAAAGAGACGGCGGAAGAACTGAAAACACGTGTTCCGGAAAAGAAAGGAACATACCGTTGCCGCGTCGCGATGGTCGGAAGCGAGATCGACGACCCCCAATTGATCAAATTAGCGGAAGAATGCGGTTTGATCGTTGTTGCTGACAGATATTGCTTTGGGTCTCTTCCAGGACGTCAAGTGATTGAATTAAACGATAGCGAAGACGCTTTAACCCAGGTTTGCCGTTATTACATGAAATCAGGGCAATGTCCGCGCTTCTTGAATCGCGAGAAAGTTGATGAAAGAAATGAATATGTGGATAAGATCTGCCATGAATACCATGCCGATGGCATTATCCTTGAGCAAATAAAGTTTTGCGATTATTGGGGGTATGGAAGAGCCTTTATGAACGCGGTAATGCAAAACAAATACCATTACCACACCTTATCGATCGACCGCCCTTACAGCGTTGGTCAGTCTGGCCAAATCAGAACTCGAATCCAAGCGTTTATTGAAGCGGTCGAAATCAAAAATATTCAAGATAAGAAAGGGGAGTAGCCATGGGGAAAGAATTAAATAGCGTCAAACTTGGCAAATTGAACAAGCCAGGACATAAGACTGCGACTCACCGTGAATGGCGTGGCTTTGTCGATACGATGTATGACTTCAAATGCTGGTTGAAGAACTTGCTTGTGATGTCGAAGTTCATCATCAAGCCGACGACATTAAAGGCCGCCTTCACATATCGCTGGTTCTCTAATTATATGGCTGCTTTCGATTTTATCGATCGGCATATTGAAGGGGTCAGAGGGCCTCAGCTAAGAATTGCCCATATTGAGTACGATTCTATCGTTGAGCATCTCACTCAAACAATGGATACCTTATTCAAATGCGATAAGCGCATCGGAAACAAAAAAGGCAAATATGACGAATTGAACAAAAAACTCGTCATCATGGACGAAAACGGAATGATGATTATCGCTACCGGCTTCCCTAACCTTAAATTCCTCTCGAAAGAGGTTCCGGTAATTTATACTGGCTCAACGGTCGCGCAAGAAGGTGTTTTGCATTATATTGAAGCGGCGGAAGAGTTTCAGATTCCTTCAGACGTTTGTCCAATGCCTTGTGCGGAATTAGGCGTGGCGATCGAGGAAGATTATCCGCTTTGTGGCGTTTGCGCAGTCCACTGCAATACCACTTGCGATGGTTCTTTGATGGGCAATCAAATTGAGGAAAGACACGATCCTATCCCTTCTTTCACAATGGCTGCCCCGATGCGTCATCAACAAGAATCCGTCTTACCTTATTCCCGTGACCAAGTCGTTGAAGCCATTAAATTCATCGAAAAACATACAGGTGAAAAATGGGATTGGGACGCTTTTAAAAAGAACATGAAAACCTACAACGCCCAAAATGCTTTGTTTGAAGAATGGATGGAATTGAATAAAACCGAATATCCTCAGGTTGTAGGGAATAACATCATGTTATACCGCGATGCCGAATACATGGTTATCTCAGGCCGCGATCCAGGATTCTTAAAACTCGACGAGAAGATCACTAAACTCGCTAGAGATGGCTATAAAAATAAGGTTTTGGCGGCAAAAGAAATAAGACATAGGGCTTTGGTTTGGGGCGTTCACGCCCAATATTACACCGGTTTCAACCAATGGCTCGCCAATTGCTGGGGCATTGTCTGCTTGTGCGACATGTTAAGCTTCACCTTAACTAAACCCGTTGATTATGAAAACCACGAACAAGCTTTGCTTGATATGGGCGAATACAACATGAACATGATTATGCGTAACCACTCTAACGGCGGTTATGAAGTTGGCGTTGAGCAACTTTGGCAATATTGCGAAGAATATCACGCCGACATGGTCATTATGTATGAACATATCGGCTGCAAATCGATGGCAGGGTATCACGGTCTTATCGAAGAAGAAGGCCGAAAACGCGGAATTCACATTGTTTGGGTCTATCATGCCCTTATGAATCCTACTAAGGCTTCTAGGAAAGACATGCGTAACGATGTCAATCGCTATATGAAAACCGTTTTAAGAGAAGAGCCTCTTGATCCGACGCTTGTCGACTTTGACGATACATCTCGCTGGTAATGAAAGGAAAAATGAATATGAAATATTATGGTGGTTGTGACGCAGGATCTACTTATACCAAATGCGTTATCCTCGATGAAAATGGCAAAATTGTTTCCGATGTGACCATTAAAAGTAAAATCAACACGGTTGAATCCGCTCATTTAGCGCTGAATGAAGCAATCAAAAGCATTTCCGATCTAAAAAGCGCAGAAGATTTATCGTATTTAGTCGGAACGGGATATGGACGGAATAAAGTCCCTTTTGCTGACGAAAACATCTCGGAAATTTCTTGCCACGCGATGGGAGTTCATGTTGCCGACCCTTCAGTGACATCCATTATCGATATCGGTGGTCAGGATGTCAAAGGCATTGCCATTGACCCAAAGGATGGAACGGTCAAAAACTTTGCGATGAATGACAAATGCTCTGCCGGAACCGGGCGTTTCTTCGAAGCGATGGCGCGTTCTTTTGAAATGCCTTTAGATGATTTTTGCTCATTGCCTTTAAAAGCCAAAAACATCATCCCGATTACTTCTCAATGCACGGTTTTCGCCGAAAGCGAAGTCATTTCTTTGGTCGGCGAAGGAAAGCCGATGGAAGATATAGCTGCCGGATTAATGACTAGCGTTGCCAAACGCTGCTTTGTCATGGCTAAAAAAGCCGGGGCGACCGATTCCATCGCCTTGACTGGAGGCTGCGCCAAAAACTTAGGCTTGAAGCAAGCCATTGAAAAGGTTTTGCATCTTAAAGTCAAAGAACTCCCTATCGACCCTCAATTGATGGGCGCCTTGGGGGCTGCGGAATTCGCTCGTCAAAAAGGAGAGGCAAAAGCCTAAGCTATTATGGAATGGTGGGTAATTTTACTTATTGTCTTAGGCTCTGTGATCGGAGCCATCGTTTTGCTTTTCCTCCTTTTGTTCTTAGTATATTTCTTTAATATTGATAGCAAACTCTTAGCTCATGTTCAAAAATGGCTTCAGCATTTTTATGACAAAAGAGAACGCGATCGTCATTTGGAATAATGAAAGTTTTCGATGAATCGATAAAAAATACTTTAAGCCTTCTTTCTTCTTATCAAAAGAAGGCTTTGTCTTCTTCTAGAGACTACCCTTTAAAAAAAGAAAAGGTTTTTATTTTCTCTGATGAGGCTCTCGTTTCCTTGGGCGCTAGAGGATACGAATCCTCTTACTTAACCGCTTACACTTCGAATGGTGATTTAGTTAAATCCGATGAAATATATTTGATTGGCAAGGATATTCTAGAATTGGAAGGGAATTGCTCATTTGCTCATATTGTTTTGCTGCGTTTAGAAGACGACGATAAAAAAGAACAAGAACTATATCAAATGTTAAGGAATTTCGAATACGAACGTTACAAGATGAATCCAGTCGGATATATGATTCGAGTTAACACAAACGAGCTTAGAGAAGGGGCTTTGATCAGCAAAGAGGCATTTGAAAACAATCTAAGTTTTGCCGATATTGGGAACCTCTTTCTTAAAGCCTACAAAAAGCGTCCTGAAGTCAAGGCGGTCAAACAATATTTCATCACTGATCCAGATTTTGATTACAAATCTTTAAGAGTTCTTAGCAAATCCAATGAAGGTATTGTCGTTGCTTTGGACCATATCATGAAAAAGTTAGCGATGGATTGTAACACCTGCTCCTTCAAATCGATTTGTGATGAAGTCGAAGGGATGCGTGAGATTCATAAAAACAAGTTTTAATCTCCTTAGACAGTGGATAATCTTAGATACTGCTTGTTAGGAGATTTTTCTTTTTGTTTTAGAATATTGTTATTAGGGGGATTTTATGGAAAATTTAAATATCATTTTGTTAGTAGTGGCACTGATTTTATTGGTTTTAAATCTTTTATTGCTGGTTTTTTCCTTCAAAAAGTTAAAAGGAATTGGTGGCGATGTATCTATAAAAGGAATCAAAGAATTAGAAAAGGCTGAGATTGAGAATACAGCTTTATTGAAAAATAAGGTAGAGTCACTAGAAAGCAATCTTCTTTTGGGGTTGGATTCGAAACTGGCTTTGAGGTCGAAAGAGGAACTTGATATTGAAACTAGACGCTTAAATGAATTTCAAAATGGAATTATTAGCAATCTCAATATCCAAGTGAATGCGATGAATGAGAGCATGAATAAACGATTAGCAGAGATAAATATTAAAAACGCTGAGCAATCGAAAAATATCGAAGCAACATTGAAAGGGCTGATTGATCAAGACAACAAACGTCTTTTAGACTTCCAAAACGCAATGACAATTTCAATAAACTCTCAAATCAAAGCGATAAATGAAAAGATGGACGCTTCGATTAAGGCAATCAATGAAAGAGTTAATCAGTCTTTGAGCGATGGCTTTAAGGGGACGAGCGATTCCATGATCAATCTCCAGAAATCCTTAGCCGCTATGCATGAGGCTCAAAAGAATATCGATGAGCTTCAAAGCGACATCACTTCCTTAAAAGATGTTTTATCAAACAATCAACAAAAAGGGAAATATGGCGAATGGCAGCTTGAAATGATTTTGGAGTCATTGTTCAATGGCTGCAAAGGCACTCTTTATGACACACAATATGTACTAAAAGAAGCTAAAAATGAAAACGATACCCAATTAAAGCCGGACGCCGTCGTCTTCCTTGATTGCGAAAAGCATCATCAAATCATTTGTATCGACAGCAAATTTTCTTTGGTTGGCTATGAAGATCTCTTTGATAGCAAAAAGCATCTTAGCGACCAAGAAATAGCCTTGGCGAAAAGTAGTTTCTCTTCCGCTTTGAAAAAGAGAATTGATGAGACTGCTAAATATATCGTTCCAGGGTTAACAATATCCAACTCATTGATGTTCATTCCTAATGATGGCGTTTTCGCTTATATTCATAATGATTTTCCAGAAGTAATAGAATATGCTCAAAGAAAGAGGGTTATCGTTGTTTCCCCGACGATTCTTCAACCTTTGCTAGCTTCTTTTAGAGTTGTCCAAACTGATGCGAAGACTAATGAAAATTTAGCTAAAATCAAAGAGCAGTTGGATTATCTTGGAGGGCAATTCAAACTATTTGGCGATAGATGGAACGCCTTGAACAAAAACATCAAGTCATTGACTGGGAATAGTGAAAAATTCGACATCACCGTTGGCAAAATCAATAAGAAATTTAATCAGGTCAAAAACATTGAATTTTCAAAAGACAATGATCCCGAAAACGGGAATGAAGAAGCGGATTTGATTGAGATAGATAAAGACTTTTAGTTAGCCATTGGCACCCAAGACCATTTCTTTAGCGTACTCTTTTTGCTTTTCGGTGATGTTGCCACCGCTGATTAAATAAGCTATTTGGTTTATTTTGTCTTCTAACGATAATTCTTTAATGGAAGCAAAAGTTCTGCCATCTTTTACTTTTTTTGAAATTAAGATATGATAATCGCTCTTTGATGCCACCTGAGGCATATGAGTAATTGCAATAACCTGGCAAAACTTGGATATTTCTTTTATTTTTTTAGCAACAGCTTCTGCGGTTTCTCCACTGATTCCCGTGTCGATTTCATCAAAAACGACTGTAGGTATTTTATTGGCTTTGATAAATAAAGCCTTGAAAGCGAGCATGATTCTGCTGGCTTCGCCGCCGGAAATTACTTTTGATAAGCTTTTTAGTCCTTCACCGACGTTTGTTTCAATCAAGAAGTCAATGTCGTCGACTCCATTTTCTTTAAGAATGTCCTCGCTTTCGCTTTGATTTTTGAATTCAATCTCAAAACGAACATCCAAAAGAAGATCTTTCAAACTTTGAGTTAATTCCTTCTCGATTGTTTTGGCGATGTTTTTGCGGACTGATGTTAAATCTTTTCCCTTGATCAGAACATCTTGGAATGATTTATCTAATTCTTCTTTAACTTTTTCGATTTGGGCAGTAAAAGAGTCTTTATTTTCCAATAGTTCTTTTAGTTCATCGGAATATGCGAGCAATTCATCGTAACTCTTTTTGTATTTTCTTTCTAATGAGTCGATTTCACTTTGCCTTTCCAATAGTTCATTTAGCCTATTTGGATCATAATCGGAATTATGGAATTGTTTTTTAAGATTTTGCAACGTATCGACAAGCGAATAATAATTATCATCAAGGTTCTTTTGAGTTTCCGTGAATTGCTCTTGAAAGGACGACAACTTCAAAAGGCTTTTGTTTAAGTCGTAGTATTTATCTAAAAAGTCCGAATCGATGAGACTTGCAATTTCTTCTTCCAAGGAATAAATCTTGTCATAATTTTTTAGGAGAGAAATTTCCTCTTTAATTTCATTTTCTTCATTTTTCTGCAATCCCATTTTGGAAAGTTCGTTATATTGGAATTCATAAAAATCATGGTTTTCCTCTAACTTTTTTTGTTTTGCGATTAAAGATGAATATTCTTCTTTTTTGTTTTCATAAGCTAGAAGCGAAACTTTATAAGCGTCTTTGTAAGATGCAATCAAACTTCCGCCAAAACCATCCACAATATCCAAATAATTATCTGGGTTCAGAATCTTGGCATAATCGAACTGAGAATGGATATCCGCCAAATATTTCGATATTTTTAATAAATCGTTTAAAGTAACGGCGGTTTCATTGATTTTGATAATGTTTTTCGTTTTAGATAAAATTCTTTGGACGCATATCTCTTCAGAATAAGGAATATTCAATTCATAAAGGACGCTCTCTATTTGCGATTTCTTCACTTTGAAAAAGCCAGTGATAGAGGCTTTGCTTTCTCCTTGTCTAATAAGCTCATTGCTGGCTCTTTCTCCAAGAAGCAAAGACAAAGAATCAATTATTAAGCTTTTTCCAGCCCCTGTTTCCCCGGTTAGCACGGTGAACCCATCTTTAAAAGTTATGTCGATATTCTCAATGATTGCCAAATTCTGGATAGATAGTTTTGTTAACATACCGTATATTATAACCAAAAGTTTATAAAAGCCTAATTTCAGAGAATCGGTTTTAGCGTCATCATAATAATGAAACCTATCATTAATCCTAAAAGTCATCTTTGAAGGGACAAGAACATCGCTCTGGCAAAACCGAAGATTATGTTGTTTCTCCTATCTTCGAATCTTTTCCTAAAAAACAAAGCATCTTCTTAGAATTATTATGACAAATATTGTAGATATAGGAATTATCAGCATAAAAGGCATAAGTTAATCTAAAGTTAGGTAATACTAACTAATTTTCCCTTAAAATGCTATAGTATAATG
>CAVAYV010000054.1:0-30315 GCA_963593015.1 bacterium
TGGGTTCAAAACGTCGTGAGACAGTTTGGTCCCTATCTGTCGTGGGCGCAGGAGGTTTGAGGGAGCTAGCCCCTAGTACGAGAGGACCGGGGCTAACAGGGCACTGGTACACCGGTTGTCGCGCCAGCGGCATGGCCGGGTAGCTACCCCTGGACGGGATAAGCGCTGAAAGCATCTAAGCGCGAAGCCTTTCCCAAGATGAGACCTCCCATTCGAAAGAAGTAAGCACCCCCCAATGTCAGGGGGTCGATAGGCAGGAGCTGCAGGCGCGGCGACGCGCACAGGCGACCTGTACTAATAGTGCGAGGGCTTAATTTCATCAATCGCCTTTTTTAGGGCGGCGGATCGGAGTATGAATGAGAAGAAAGTCGGAAAGAGCATAGATTCAGGCAATGTCCGGTTTCCAGAGAACGGAGACGGCAGATATCTGCATCCGGCAGTCCGGTGGCAATGACGCGGTGGGCACACCCGTTCCCATCCCGAACACGGAAGTTAAGCGCCGCGGTGGCGATGGTAGTCCCTATGGGGCGAGAGCAGCGCGCCGCCGGGCGGATGCGGAAACGCGAGAGGGAGGCCTTTGCCGGCCTCCCTTTTTCATTTTCGCAAGCGGGTATTGGCCATTCAATCTTAGCTAGATCTTGTATCAAAGTTGATAAATGTGGTTAAATCAATTGAGATCGCATATAAATAGATGTTGAGAATGTGGTAACTTTCACCAATTAAGATGAAATAATATTCACCAAGTTTGGTGATTTTTTATTTCATTCCATTGGCTATTTTTTCTATTTTGTCTGCGCTATTTAGAATCTTATCTTTTGGGTCCTATTCTTTCGAAAACCAAACACATTGATTACTGAATAGTTTTTTCTCTAAGAAGAGACTTTATAAAAAATCTTAATTCCTTGTTTTTAAGGCTTCTAAGAGACTTTTATATAAAATTACGAAATCCCTTCCATCGCCTGAATTTTGGCTCTTTGGCGTATTTAAGGTGGAATATAGCCTTTGTCTTAATTTAAAACTGAGTCATTTTTTGAACCCATTTATATGACTGCCAATTGGTTTACGCCGTTCTATTTGTTTAAGCATACTCAAACAATGAAGAAATAAAAAACCATCTGGTTTTCCAGATGGTTCTGCTTTGTCTTTGACTTTTATTAGTTAGATGATGATGTATTGCTATCAGTTGGCAATAAACCATCGATGTTAGCGGATTCAGGGATGGCGGTTTCACCAATGCTTGAGAAGCTTGTTTGATTGATGTAATAGAATGTGTCACCGGTATCATCGATCGATCCCCATGGGAGATAGGTCATGAGAACGATTTCCTCATCGCTTACATAAGTCCAGCTGCTATAGATGTATTGAGGATAAGATTTGACGAAGTTTTGGAGATATGTCGCCCCAATCGAGCATCCGATTTGATAATAAGAAGCAATAAGGAGAGCGCCGTTATCATCTTGCTCATCGAAGCTCCATGTGGTAGTGGTCTCATAATCTTCATTGGTACTTTCGGACATGCCATTCCAGTTGGCACCAGCTAAGATTTCGTCTGTGATTGTGCCAAGAGTATAAACGGTATCGAAAGTGGTGATTGGATCTTCATCGGTGCCGACAATGCCGGTTGATTTGGTGGTTGTGCCCCAAGTGGTGGCATCTTTTTCAGAATCGTAAGATCCGTAGGCGGAATATAATTCTTTCCCGTCTTTGATGGCAATACCTGAACACATGCCTTTATAGAAGCCGTCTGTGCCAGATCCATAGGCTTCAGCGTCGCTGATTTCGTTGATGACGGAATAATAGGAAGATTCGGTGACATAGGTTGTGACGTCATAGGTGAAGAACATTCCCCCTAAAGCAGAAGTAGTTGCAGTCTTAGCTTGCTCTTCAGTAGCGACGGCTTCAGTTGACATGTCATACCAGTATCCTTTGCTGGTCGCAATGTAGTTTTTCTTTGTATTGATATCATTTAAGACGTTCTTAAGGCTAGAAATGTCATATGGATCAGGATAGGTTGGGCTCTTTAGCCAGCTATCGACAGCCTCGATTGAAGTGGTACCGATGTCGGCGATGACAATGCAAACGCCGAATAAGACTTCTTCGTTATTGTAAGTTCCCGCCAATTCGAATTTCATTTCGCCTTCTTCGCTATCGTAAGAGACATAATAGAAAGCGTCATAAGAAGTGACATAATTGCTGAAATTTAAGCTAACGGTGTAACGGCCGATCGCTTCGACTAAGGTTGTCCCATAGTCATCGACATCACGATTGATAAGTTTGTAGGAGCCGCTTGGATTGCCTTCATCATCCATGACTTCTTCAAAGTCAGTGGCCTTTAAGTCCAAATCAATGCCTAAATAGTAGTTATCAAGGCTTCTTTGCTTGCCTGGGTTGACTGTAAAATCGGTTAAGTTCTTACCGGTTGTATCACCAGTCATGGTGAATTCGTAGGTTCCGCCATCAGGAGCGGTCAGTAGACCTTCATAATCAGTTCCAAGAACTATCGAACCATCGGTTTTGCTATATGAATAATCTTGAGTGACGAAATAATCGCCACCGTGGAAGTTGATTCCAAATGGCACATCGTAGCTATTAGAAGTGCTAGAGGATATTGATAAGGCTCTTGCGGTGTAGTTATTCGTTAAAGAGGTAGCCACTTTATTAAAAGCGATTTTATCTTTTGAGACAACAGTGCCAGTGTAAGCTTTTTTGGTAGTTCCTGCGATGATCAAGACACGGAAAGAGCCATAATCGATGCCTTTGATGTTGTGTCCATCGACTTGGATGTTTTCGGTCACGGCTTCAATGGTCCAGTCGCTGACTTTAGTGACAGTGACATAGTCTTCCATATTGATGGTGGCGTTGACTTCGATTTCCGCCGGGGCTTTGGTGCTTAAGCTGATTTTTCCAGCGACTGAAGCCGAGGAAGAAGATGAGGAGCTAATTTCAGAGCTGCTAGAGGAAGTACCGCTATTAGAGGTTTTTCCGCAGCTAATCATGCCAATTCCGCTTGCAAGAGCTAAGAATGTAAGGGCTAATGTTTTCTTTTTCATATTATTTCCTTTCCAATTTGATTGGTTTTATTTGCTTTCGATGAAGTGTAAGGTGATGCTGCTATCGGTTTGCGCTGTGACGTAGAAAGTCCAGTTCAAAGTCGAATGATCATCGAAGTATAAGTCGTTAGGATAGAAGCTACGCATCTTGTAGTTGCTATAGTTGCTTCCGCCATAGGCATTATCTTCGTATGTGCCTTTGTACTTATAATCGGCGGCACCGAATAAGTTAGCGGTGTTGCCCATTGTGGTGTAATAAGTAGAGCCATCCAAGCCGTTGACGCCACCAGAGTAGATGGCGTGGATTTCACGGTAAGCGCCGTTTTCCATCTTGCTATTTTCGACATCGACGGAGCTTGATGGGGTGTTACTATGGGCCCAAGAGAAGGCACTTTCGTATGTGCCATCGTCATTTATATGCCTTTCATCATATAAATTGTCGGTATATCCCATCTTGGAAGATGTGGCTTTGCTATTTTTGCTATCCCATTTTCCCGTATTTGAATAGACACGGCTATCGACATGGAACACTTGCAAACCTGGTTGCTCATAGGTTCCGCCATGGCCATAGGAATTGGTTCCGGTGCTAGAGGCTTGTTGCCATTCATCGTAGCCTGTCGAATCCATTTCATTGACGCCAGTTGGAGTGTAATACTCAATGATTAAGTATTCATCCCATGGGGTTTCGTTCCAAGGGTCATTGGTGGTGTTGCGTAAGAGCAAGAAGTCTCCGGTATCGGTATAGCTATTCAAGGTGATGGTGAAGTTGCTAGAGCTGCCATCGATGACTTTGGCGTCGACCCAGTTATAAGCCATTTTGCTATAGGCATTATGGTCGCCAACGTTCATATCCATCATATCGACGCATCCGGCAGGGCCGCCTGATTTGGCTCCGCTATCGGAAGTATCGTAGGAATAATAGTCGTTTAAGCCCATCATATGCCCGGTTTCGTGGACGATCGTGTGGGCGTCAGGGCATTGCTTGCCATCGTTGTATTCGGCATAGTAACTATTTTGGACATAGTCCCAACGGCTCCAGAAATAACGTTGTGCGACAGGCTTAGCAGGATCAGCGGTTTGGCCAGCGCCCGAATTCAAGACCGTGGTGAAGTTCCACCATAAGGAAGAGCCATCTGCGGATTGGCTTGAAGTGCTTGGGGTTTGCTGGTCGGTCTTATAGACGACCTCGATTCCATCGATGTAGCCATCCTTATCATAGTCGTAATCGCTAAGATTGATGTTTTGGTTAGTGGAAGCCCAAGAGGTGATACCGCTTAATAGCCCATCAAGGCTGTTCCTAGAGAAGTCTGCGGTGGAGCCTTCATAGGTATAAATATCGGTGACGCTTCCTCCAATATCCAATTTCCCATAGCTGCTCTTATAATAGTAAGAACTCAACGATTCCCATTTCGTGGTGGTGTCATAGGCACTATTGTGGGTGGAGCCGAAGAAAGCTTCATCGAGAGTTCTTTTGACCTCATCTTGACTTTCGGTGAATTTGGCTAAATTGCCGCCGTTTTTGTCCTTTGAGAATTGGACTGGGACAACTAAGATTTTCGGGGTTCCGACGCTTGGGAATTTGCCAGATCCCAAAGAGCCTAATTGCTTATGGGTGTTGACGGCATAAGGGCTCATCGATTCGCGGCTGACGGTATGATATCCTTTGCCTTCTTTCGCCTCATCGACAGTTTTTGCGGAAACTGTGAAGTCGACTTCTGCCTCGATCATGTCTTCCTCGTTGGTGACCGTAGCACGGTATTCGCCGATTGGCAAGGAATCGCCGGCGCTATATTTCTTACTGGTGTCGTTTTTGTCAACGATAGAATAAGAAGTGCGGAATTGCCAATTGGTGGCGTCTTTCTTTTTGCCAGTGGTTGTGTCGACGTATGTGACGGTTGGCTTGGCGGTATCGAAGAAGGTTCCGCCTTCTGGGATATCATTATTGGCCAAAGTGACTTCCAAATAAGTCGCATCGTCAGGATTATGGGTTTTGATCGGGCCTAAGCCAGACGATGAAGAAGTGGTCGCGCTAGAAGCATTATCCGAAGAACTGCTATTAGAGCCGGCGCAAGATACCAATGACAACAATCCGGTCGCGGCAAATGCGAATATGGCAATATGCTTGCGGGTATTATTGTTGTTCATAAACTTATTCTCCTTTCCTGAAGCCCTACTTTTATATATACGCGAGTATGCGTGCGGGCAAGATACTGATTGACATTACTAGTCAAAAAGTAAATGTCAATTATAATTTAAGAAATCCACTTTTTATTTATACACAAAGTGAGAAAAAATCAGAATTTGGTTTTGTATTGACTCCTTTTGCCTTAAACTTCTTTCGATGAGTGAATGGAAGAAGAGAACAATAACTTCTTGGGCGGTGTCTTTGATATCAGGCATTGCTACTTTCCTTTTGGTTCTTTTTCTAAGAAAAGATTTTTCATTGACAGGCTTTTGCGATGCTTCTTTTTTTGCCGGAATGGTGGTTTTGGGAGTTCTCCTTATGTATATAGTGGAGAGAAGCGGAACCTTTGATGTCTTTAACTTCCAGTTTTATCGTTTCTTTGAATCTTTTAGGCCGGATGGGCTTAAAAAATGGGACACGGCCTATGACTATAAAATGGATAAAGAATCAAAGAGGAAAAGAAATAAGTTAGCCTATTTGCCGTACTTGGTGGTTCTAGGAGTCTTTTCATTGACAGCATTAGTTCTTTTGATAATCGTCGAAATCCAAATAAAATCCTAGTTTTGCGAAAATAATTAGTGAATTCCAAAAATAATCATTGAATTTTTCGTTTTTAATGTTTTCCTTATTGCGTTGCGCCCGCAGGGGCGCTTATGCGAAAGGAAAAAACTTATGAAAAAAATTCTTAAAGTTGGCATTCCTCTCCTCATGGCCGGCATGATGTTAGCCTCATGCGGTGGCAATAGTGGTAATTCTACTTCTAGCAGCTCGAATAGCGGCACCAGTAGCTCATCTAGTCAAACCATCTATACCGGAGATAGGGCCAATGGCGTTTATGATTACACGACCGCAACATATCAAGAGCGTCTTGAAATCTTAGGAAAGCTTGAAAGCTACGCGCTGAAGAATCATTTAGCGGGCATCCCTCTTTATGACGATTCTAGCTCTGAGCAATTCTCCGAACGTTGCTACAATGGCCTTCCATCGAAAACCTACATCACCAACTTCGGCTTTGGCGTTGGCTATGCCAACTTCAATGGCAGCCGCCAAATGTATAATGGCGAGATAAACGAAGCGAAAGAAGAATGGAAAGATTATTTCCATTCCTACACCTCCACCGACTCTGGAACCTTCAACTATTGGAATAGCACCGGCGCCGATGTCGCCGACCGCAACAGCATGATCACCGCCTCTTATTTCGAGGTCGATATGAATGATGCCAAGACCGACTACAAGTGGACCGCCGGTTTATCCAAGACCGATGAGCCTATCATGCTTGATGCCGATGGAAATGTCGTCAGCGACACCACTGGCAAAGCCTCCAAATACTGGAGAGTCAAATTGAAGACTGGCGATGATGGCATCAAATACGCCGTTCCTGAAACCAGCAAATGGTATTCAAAATACAATGGCGCTGGCGTTAAGCTTGAGGACTATTTAACCCCATTCAAGACCATGATGGATAACCGTTATGTCCGCTCTTCCGAAATGGGACAAGACAGCAGCGGCTTCGAAGGCGTCATGGAATACATGTATGGTTCCAAAGACTGGAGCAAAGTCGGCATTCAATTGAATGAGGAAGAAGGATCCATCGATTTTGAGTTCATCACCGCCAAGACGATGAACTACGCCCGCACTTCCTTATCCAGCAGTTTGTATTCGCCAGTTCCATCTGAATTCTTAACCGATATCGGTGGCGCCGATAACTTTGGCAAGCGCACTTCGAATAGCGACTACAATAAGACTCTTGATAACATCATCTCCTGCGGGCCATATGTTCCGACCTATTGGCAAGACAATCAAATGATGGCCTATAAGAAGAACGACCTTTATTACAATGCCTCCAAATATCACTTTGCCGGTTTGACCGAGAAAGTCTATTCTGGAACCAACGCTGACAAAGATGCTTACAAAGCCTTCTTGAATAACGAGCTTGATGAAGTCACCATCCCAACTGGCGAATTGACCAACCATGGCAGCGACAAGACCGTTTGCAAGAGCAAAGGCTCCACTGTCATTAAGTTAAACGTCAACTCCTGCAGCAAAGAGGAATGGGAATACTACTTCGGCGAGAATGGCACTATCTACAAGCACAAAGAAGATAACTATTGGGCTGTTAAGCCAATCATGAGCAACGATGACTTCTTGACCGGCTGCTACTTCGCCATCAATCGTGAATCTTTAGCCGAAACTGCTGGCCGCACTGCCGCGTTAGGCTATTTATCCAACGCCTATACGCAAGATCCAGACGCCAAAGAGTTCTGGAGAGACACAGAGCAAGGCAAAGCAGTCTTAGAGCCATACATCTCTAGCAGCAACGAATATGGTTATAGCGTGGAAGTCGCTCAACAATATTTCAACCGTTGCATCAGTGATATGATCGCTTCTGGCAAGATGAAAGATGGCCAAAAGATCAATTTGACCGGCATCTATCGTTATCAAGACACCATCGATAACATCGGCAAATGGGTCAAATCCTACATTGAAGATGCTTTCAATAAGTGCAGCCAGGCCCAATCTCATAATATTACCTTGACCATCAATCTTGAAACCGGTGGCAACTCTTACACCGACGCCTACACCAAGATGGACCATGGCGAATATGACTTCGCCGAAGGCGCTATCTCTGGCAACGTCTTGAACCCATTAGAGTTCATGTCCACCGTTTGCACCGATGATTTAGCCCAAGGCTTCTGCCTTAACTGGGGCGATAAGACCGCCGTCTTAAACGAAGAAGACCCAATCATCTATGATGACAAAGCCTGGAGCTATGACGCTTTATGGAGCGCCGCCAATGCTTCGACTGTTGTTGAAGATGGCGTTGTCACTCCAGTCGCCGGCAATGTCGCTCTTGAAGCCAACGAAGAAAATTCCAGCGTTGATTTAGTGGCGGTCTATCCAGGACTTACCACCGAAGATGGCGATGATTACTTCAAATTCAAGATTGATAATTGCTATATCACCACCGCTGAAAGCGTCTCTGCCCTTAGCTACATCTACACTTGCAAGTACACCGCCACCTTCGCTAATGGCGAAATCAGAATCTCCGTTCCTGTCTCTGAGATTACCTCTCGTGCCAAAAAGAACGCCTCTTCTGACCAAGCGACTCAAAATATCTATTATATCCAAGCCACTTTGAGCTATACCTACAAGGACGCCAATGGACAAGAAGTCTCCAAAATCAAACAAGTCTATAGCTATGCTAACTTAGAAGATCTTGGAATCGATCCGATCAGCGAATAAAAATTTAATAAAAATGTCTCTCTTTGGTGGGAGGCATTTTTATTTGAATAGTATATCTTTGTATATTTTTATGCGATGGTTTGGTACTTTTAACTATGATTTAACGATAGGCTAATACATTTTTCGAAAGAATTATTTTTACAAATGGTCCTAAATAAGCCTCTAACAAAATGATAAAAACAGAATTTGAAGTTGGATGTATATTGAAACGAAGAAAAAACATTTGTTAAAGAGCCTTCGTACACCCAGTCTGAGTCATAAAACATTTTGTCGTCTAAAACATTAGATGATTTCACCATCGTAAAAACTCCATTTAACCAACTGTATCTTAGAAAATCTATTGCAAACACTTTTTGTAAGCACCCGTTACGATATCAATGCACTTCGTTTTTTTAGTTTTATGCGATTCGAAAAAAACACTTCAATGAATACGCTCTATCCAAAGCTGCTTAAATTTTATGGTTTTTGCAAACATTTAGAAGGCGTTTTGTTTTAAATGTCGAATATTTATCGAATTTTGAAATTTAAGCGTTTATCTTTAAAGATAAAACTAGTAAAATTCTAACGCTTAGTAAGTATTATGAAAGACACATTGAAATACGTATTAGAGAGGGTTTTGTTTATTTTCTTGACAGCCTTCATTATTCTCTCCATCACCTACATTTTGTTGCAATGTCTGCCAGTTCAGACAGTTGGTAACAAACCTGCGGAAGCTTGGGCTTTCTGGAACGAGCAAGTCAAGCTTGGGTATTATTATGAGCTTGACCCTGTCAAGGACGGATCGCGCATCGTCAATGGCGACTATGCCGCCCAAGTGACTTTGGGCTCCACGACGATTTATTACGCGCCATATCCAATCATGCACAGATATTTCACTTGGTTAGCGAACATCTTTACCAAATGGGATTGGGGCACATCAAGCAAAATCAGCGTCGGCCAAAACGTTATCACCATCGAAATGAGCCGTTTGCCATATTCAATGCGCCTTAATATCATTTCCATGGTTATCTCCGTTCCTTTAGGAATCGGGCTTGGCGTCATCGCTGCCTTGAAGAAGAACACTTGGGCGGATTCCTTGATTTCCACAATCATCATGATTTTCATTTCCGTCCCAAGCTTCGTTTTGATTTCTTTTTTGCTTATCTGGTTCTCTTATAACACTGGATGGTTACCAACAAGATGGCCTTCCGATGCTCAGGCCTCCGCCGACCATTTATTGGCTTTTAAAGCTTATATAATCCCTGTAGCCTCTTTGTGCTTTGGATCTATTTGCTCTTTTGCCCGTTATACTCGCGCTGAGCTGACCGAGGTTATGTCTAGCGAATTCTTGTTGCTTGCTAGAACAAAAGGATTAACCAAAGGGCAAAGCGTTATGCGCCACGCCTTAAGAAACAGCATGGTCCCGATCGTTCCGATGATCATCGGACAATTCATCGGCATCCTTTCTGGCTCAATGGTCCTCGAGCAATTGTATGGCATTCCAGGTGTCGGAAGCTTATTCGTTGAGGCCTTGAACAGCAAAGACTATGCCGTAGTCATGGTCGACAGCGCCATCTACACCTTGATTGGCTTATTCGCCACTTTGATCGTTGATTTAAGCTATGGCATCGTTGATCCGCGTATTCGCATGGGAGCAAAGAAATGAGCAAGAAGAAGGAAAACATCGAAGAAACAAAGAAAGAACTTCCTTTTGCGAACGTTCCAGACTTTGAATACGTCCAAAAAGACGAAAAGATTTTTGACACCAAATTCGAAACAAAACCAACGACTTTCTTCAAAGACGCTATGAGGCGTTTCGTCAAAAACAAGAGCAGCGTTGTCGCTGGAGGGATTTTGCTTGTTCTTATCGTGATGGCAATCGTCGTTCCTTTGGCGGACAAAAACGACATCACCACCAATATCGATACCTTATCGTATCTGCCGCCAAAATGGTTTGGCGTCAATGACGCGCATATCTTGGATGGCACTGGCTACGTCAGCAACGCTATCTTGGATCCGACCACCAAAGAATTGCCTTCCAATTCCACTTATAAGCAAAGAGGGGTTTTAGGCAGCATCAATGTCAGCGAAAGCTATGCTGATAGCTATAGCAGCTTGGTTTCGCAATATGGCGAAGGCGGAGAAGTCGCGATTTCCTTCATCAAAGACAATAATGATGCCGATGAGCCATACAAGAATGGCGAAATCGTCTCCCAAGATTTAACAATCGATATGGCTGACGATCTTAGTTTCACTTTCAACTTCAATTATGATGAGATGAATTCCGTTAATGAGGGCATAAATCCAGAAATCTATGTCGGCTTTAGAATGGATTTCACCGGGAATGGCGATGAGCATTTCATTCAGTTTGGTGATGCTATAACTTTGACTAAGGATACTGAGACTTTCACTATCAATGACGTTTGTAGCTATGTGAAAAATAGCGAATATTATAAAGATGCTTCTAGCCCAGCGAGTTTGAATCCCGGACTTGTTGTGGGCATAATCGGTGACAAAGACCATGTTGAAAAATACGCTTATTTGACTTCTATCTCCGCAAAAAGCAGTAGCGAAGCGACCGATGTCAGCCTTGCCACCTTCAATAGCGCCACTAAATTCATCGGGGCTTTAAAGGAAAAAACCACAGACGACAAAACAAAGCTTCCAATCTATTGGTCGACCGCCAATGACACCACGACCGTGGATCTATACCACGCCAAAGTCTATTATGGCTCTTTCCAATATGACTACTACGAAGCGGCTTTCGGCGATGATACCTATGTCTTCTCCAGTGCCACCATCAATCATTACATTGATTTAGGCTATATGGAATATACCTGGTCAGGCAAGATGGGCACCAATATTGCTCCTGGAACCTTCAAGCTTACCGAACTAGGCGAGAAATATTGCCCAATCAGAAGCGTTATTTCTGAAACTCACACCAAAACTAGCGCGGCTTTAGGCAAGCCAGTCGAAGTCATGGAACTAACTTGCGTTCGTTCCTTGTATCGCTATGACTATGACGTTGGCTATATCGGGACTTGCTCTCCACAATATTATGTTTTCGGGACCAATAAATTCGGCCATGACTTCTTCAAAGAGGTTTTCGCTGGCTTATTGACTTCCTTGGGCTTAGGCTTCTTAAGCGCGGTTATCAATATTGCCATCGGCATTGTCTGGGGCTCGATTTCTGGCTATTTCGGCGGTTGGGTCGACATGATCATGGAACGTTTCACCGAAATCTTGGGCGGTATGCCTTGGATTGTCATGATGACGCTTATCATCTTGCTGCTTGGCTCTAATTTCTGGACGTTCTTATTGGCGCTATGCCTGACTGGCTGGATGGGCGTGGCCTCTTCAACACGCAGTCAGTTCTATCGTTACAAGGGAAGAGAATACGTTTTGGCTTCTAGGACTTTGGGCGCGAGCGACTCTAGGCTTATCTTCCGTCATATCTTGCCTAACGGCATCGGCACGATTGTCACTAGCTCAATCTTAATGATTCCTAGCGTTATCTTCACCGAGGCGAATATTTCTTATCTTTTGCCAAATGCTCTAGCCTTCAGCGGCTCACAATCATTCGGCATCACCTTATCCAACGCTCAAGCCGATATTGGCAACTATTCGTATTTAATCGTTCTCGCGTCAATCATTATGGCCCTCATTATGATTTCGTTTAACTTATTCGGAAACGGTTTACGCGATGCGTTCAACCCATCTTTGAAAGGAGCGGATAATTAATGGCAAACGAAAAGAAAAACTATCAAACGATTGATTATCCTTATGTCACTTCCTTGCATGAGGAGGAAAACAAGGAAAAGGCCGTCTTAAGCGTCCGCAATCTTTCGATTTCCTTCCATTCTGACGAAGGCAAAGTTCATGCGGTTAGAGGCGTCTCCTTTGATTTATACAAAGGCGAAACCTTATGCATCGTCGGTGAGTCTGGATCAGGGAAGTCCGTCACCAACAAAACCATCATGGGCATTCTCCCAAAGAACGCCCGCATTGAATCTGGCTCCGTCATTTACGAAGGCGAAGATTTAACCAAGATTGCCGAAGATGAGTTCCATAAAATCAGAGGAACCAAAATCGGGATGATCTTCCAAGACCCTCTTTCTAGCCTTAACCCTATTATGAAAATCGGCAAGCAAATCACCGAAGTCATGATCGCCAATGGCAACCACTTAAAGAAAGAATACGATGACATCATCTCCAAAGAGTTCATCCAACTCAAGAACGATGAACGCTTGGTTAGCTTAGAAAAAGACAATGTCCGTGGCTTGAAGAAAGCCAAGGCTCCAAAAGAAGAAATCGCGGCAGCTAAAAAGAAGCATTTGGAAAAGAAAGCCGAATACAAAGGAATTTTAGCTAATGACCGCAAGGCTTTAAGCGCTAAAAAGGCGGAAGCGAGAAAGACCATCAAGGCTCATAAAAAAGAGATTGTCGCTTTGCATAAGGCTAATTTAAAAGCCATCAAAGAGAATCCTATCAAAGAATTTTCTGCTTGGTATACGGCATTCATCAAAGAGCATAGACGCTATATTTCCGATTTGCGGGTAACCCACAAAGAAGCCAAGAAAAAAGCTCTTCAAATCATGGCGGAAGTCGGTATCCCTAACCCTGAACGCCGCTTCAACCAATATCCCTTTGAATTCTCTGGAGGCATGAGACAAAGAATCGTTATCGCGATTGCTTTGACTGCCAATCCTGACGTTTTGATTTGCGATGAGCCAACCACCGCGCTCGATGTCACTATCCAAGCTCAGATTCTCGAACTCATCAATCGTTTGAAGAAAGCCAGAAACATGTCGATTATCTTCATCACCCATGATTTAGGCGTTGTGGCCAATATGGCTGACAGAGTCGCCGTTATGTATGCTGGCAAGATCGTCGAATATGGCACCGCGGAAGATGTTTTCTATTCCCCCGCCCATCCATATACTTGGGCTTTGCTTTCCTCGATTCCGGATGTCGATAGCAAAGAGAGGCTTGAAGCCATTCCAGGCACCCCTCCGAATATGCTATTCCCTCCTGTTGGCGATGCTTTTGCCCTCAGAAGCAAATACGCCTTAGGCATCGATTTTAGAAAAGAGCCTCCAATGTACGCTTTAAATGACACCCATTACGTCGCAAGCTGGCTCCTTGACGAGAAAGCCCCAGAAGCGGTTATGCCAAAGATTGTCAGCGAGCGTATTCGTAACTCTTTAGCGAAAGCGGGAAGGAGTGAGAATGAATAAAAAGAAAAAAGAAGCGACGGTTGATTCTAAAATCACCTATCGTCAAGAACTGGTCGATCAGAAAATCATCCTTCGCGTCAAGCATTTGAAGGAATTCTTCAATTATGGCGGATATAAGACCAAAGCCGTTCACGATATCTCTTTTGATGTCCATGAAGGGGAATGTTTTGGTTTGGTTGGAGAATCTGGATGCGGCAAAACCACGACTGGCCGCTGCGTGATCGGATTATATCCAGCGACATCTGGTTCCATTTATTACCGCGGATATCGTATTTCCGCCGGCAGCAGATGGAACGAAAAAGAAATCAAATGGAGCAAAATCCATACTGAAGAGAAGTGCAAGCGAATCTCTTTAGAAGCCAAAGAAGCGATGCAAGAGGATCCTAGCAAAGCCGAATCGATCAAAGCTGAGGCTGACGCCAAAATCAAGGCTTTGCGCGTGGAGAACAAAAAGCACATCGCTGAACAAAAAGCGATCATTAAGCAAATCAATTATGACAATAAGCATTGCCCGTCTTCTCTCCGCAACGAGATCCAGATGATCTTCCAAGATCCGATTGACTCTCTTGATCCGAGAATGACTGTTGAAGACATCATTCAAGAAGGCTTGCATATCCAAGGAAACTACAACAAAGAAGACAATCAAAGAATCTGCGCCGAAATGCTTAAGAAAGTCGGCCTTATCCCTGAATACGCTTCCCGTTATCCGCATGAATTCTCCGGTGGGCAAAGACAGCGTATCGGCATTGCTAGAGCCTTGGTGATGAACCCGAAGCTTCTTATTTGCGATGAGCCTATCAGCGCGCTTGATGTCTCAATCCGCGCCCAAATCTTGAATCTTTTAAACGACATCAAAGAGGAAATGGGCTTGACGATGCTATTCATCGCCCATGACTTATCGGTTGTTAAATATTTCTGCGACAGGATCGCGGTTATGTATTATGGCTCGATTGTGGAAATTGCCTCTAGCGATGAACTCTTCCGTCATCCATTGCATCCTTACACAAAAGCTTTGCTTAGCGCCATCCCTAAGCCTGATCCGTTATCCGAAAAAGGCCGAATCAGAAAAGTATACAACCCAAGCCAAGAGCACGACTATTCAAAAGAAAAGCCGACTTTGGTGGAGATATTGCCAGGTCACTTCATCTTAGCCAATAGTGAAGAAGTGGAAAAATACAACAAAGAAATCAAGACGCTAGACGCCAAGAAAGGGGATAAAAATGAAAAATAGATTCTCTTTTAAATGGAACCCTTTGGCGCTGTTCCCTCTCATTGGGCTATTCTTCCTACTAATCTTCTTCCTATATTATTTCTTGATGATTGGGAATCCAGATGCCTTCAATGCCTTCCCTGATGAGATGACTTCCGATGCTTATCTAGGGCAATCTAGCAACGTCATTTCACTGACATTTGCCACGATACTCTTTCTTTATTTGATCGTGCTATCGCTTGACCTTTTGTTTAGAAATGGCAGCTCTCATATCTTGATGGTTTTAGTTGGCGAATTGATCATCAGCGCCTACGCGATAACTAAGACCGCTTGGACCTTCAATTTGGATAGCACCCGCCAAACGATGTCGATCATATTCTTGATCATTGGGGATATTGGTTTGATCTCGATGCATTATTTCTTCCTAAAGAAGGCTCTTGACGGCGATCATGACATCTTCTACACCATCTGTTTATATGTCGCCGGAATCTTCCTATATTTCGGCCTCGTCCAATATGACTCGCTGCTTGATGCTTATTCTCATCTTGGGGATTTGGTTTTCTGGGGGGATTATGGCATCGCTCACTTGATGGTGGCTCTTTATGTCGGACTAGCCTTCATAAACCTGAAGAGCGATTTCGATCCTGAACCATTAGAGCTAAACGACACGCATGTCGATTTAAGCAAAGGAAATTAACGGGCTCAAAATTCGAGCCCGTTTTTCTTATCAAATTTAGACAAAGCATTTTTATTATTTTGTTTAAATTTTTCCAAAAAATCGGATAATTGAAGCGTTAATAAAAAAGAGGCTAGATTTATGAAGACGAAGAAATTATTGATGGTCGGGTTGGTGGGCGTCGCATTATCTTTGACTAGCTGCGGAACGCTAAGCAATTTCATTTCTTCTACCTCTTCGAAAGTAAGCGCCTCATCTTCAGCATCTAACTTGACATCTAGCGATTCTTCAGTCAAAACCTTGACTCTGGAATTCGGCGAAGACACGGATAAAAATAGCACTAATCTCTTAGAAGATGCTTCCTTTTCCCAAAACGGAATCAAAGGATCCTACAGCTCAAGCGATGTTTATCAAGCTGATATTGGATTCGCTTTGAAATTCGGCTCACCTAGCAAAAACGGCTCTTTGGTCATTAATTTCGAGAATACTTATTACGTAAATAGCGTCAGCGTCTACGTCGCGAAATATTCTTTGACGGAAGCAATGTCTTCTTTGACTGTTTCAGGCGATGATTATAGCGAGACGGCTTATATTGGGAACAATTCCCCGATTGTCTATAACACCATTGGGGAAACCGATTCTTTGACTTTCCAAGGATCGAAGCGATTTTATGTTCAAAAGATTGAAATCAATCTATCTGAATGCGAGGAGTCATCTTCTTCATCAAGCACATCCTTGCCTATAAGCGGCGATAGCGGCTATTACGATATCTCTTTGGATGAATTCTCCAAAATCAGCTATGCGAATACTGTTGCTGGCTACGACTCTTATGATGTTTTCGGAGGGGGCGGGCTTCCAAGTGTAGGTTCCCCAAAACTATTGGTGGTCCCGCTATATTTTGCCGATAATTCTTCATCGGAGATTCCAGACGATGACGATATTGATATTCTTCAAAAGACCTTTTTTGGCGCAGCGGATGAGACGGGATATGAATCTTTGAACTCCTATTACAAGAAATCTTCCTATGGCAAACTTGATATCAAAGGAAGCGTCACGCAAGCCTATAAATATAATTACCGAACCAGCGTTTTAGAGAAACGCTACAATAGCAATATCGATGTCTCTGGCGAAATCGTGAAAGAAGTCACTAGCTGGGCTAAAAACAAAGGGTATCTCGATTCTAGCTACGACACCAATGGCGATGGATATTATGATGGCATTGAAATCATTTATTTTTTGCCTAGTGGCGTCGAGCTTGATGGCGAGCTTTGGTGGGCTTTCACTGGCACAACCGATAATAGCGCAAATGTCTCTAACCCAACCGTCAACCGCTATTTCTGGAGCCCAATAGACTTAATTGAGACAGGGTATTATTCTACCGATATCGACGCCCATACGGTCATTCATGAAACAGGCCATATGCTCGGCTTAGACGATTATTATTCTTATGACTACAAAATCGTGCCAGCCTTATTAAGCGACATGATGGATGGGAATGTCGGCGATCATGACGCCTTCTCAAAGATGCTTTTGGGATGGGCTTCCCCTCGCGTTGTCACGGGCGAAGGAAGCTTTTCCATCACTTTGCATAGTTTTACCGAAACAGGCGAGTTCTTGCTTATCCCTGCTGGCAGCTATAATGACACTGTCTTTGATGAATATGTGATTTTGCAATATTACACACCGACCGGATTAAACAAAAACGATAGCGATGGCTATCAAGAATGGAAGAATGGTGGCAAATACGGGCATGCCGGAACTTATGCCATAAGCGGTCTCCAAGCTTTCCACGTTGACGCAAGGCTTTATTCCTATAAATATAACAAGTCTACGAAACAATATTATGGGATGTCCTATGCCAGCGATCCTAGCACTCTTCAAAAAGAAGAAAACGGATACTATGTTGTTAATGGCGCCATCGCCGCGAGCAACACCAGTGAATATTCTTTGAATGTCAGCGCCAGCAGCAGTGCCAAAGGAAGCGCCTCGTCTTTCCAAAGCGGTTGGCAATATTATTCGAATAACAAATTGATTGTTTCTTTGCCTGCTAACGGTAGTAACGAACACTTGACTAGCTATGCGACATCCTTGTTTGGAGACCCAGACAATCTCTTCACGGAGAATGGCTACAGTAGCTACACGAATAGCAAGTTTAAGAAGTGCTATCAAAATAATGGCAAATTCAATAATGGGGCGACCTTCCCGTATAGTTTCACCGTTTCAGATCAGACTGATAGCGCGATCACTGTGAATTTCACCCATATATAAATTCTGAACACCGGTTTTTAAAATCGGTGTTTTCTAACGAAAGCAACTCTAGATTCACTTAGATTTAATTTTATCGAAACTAAAAATAGAGTTTTCATTTTTAACACAAACTTAAAATAATCGTTTAGAATAGCGAAAATTGATAATTGTAAGCAATTTACGAAAAAAAATTTGTGCATTTTGCAACAAATTATTGACATTATTCAATTTTATATAAAATTACACACATACGCTTTTTTAGCGTGGGAGGAAAAATATGAAAAGAAAAGGAAAGCTACTCCCATTGAGCTTTGGCGCGATCGTCGGTATCGCGATGCTCACTGGATGCGGTGGCTCTAACGAAGTCGCGACCTACACATTTCACGACGTCACCTCTGGAAACCCAGAACAATGGGCTCCAGCCACCTGGCACACTTCCGAGGATTCTGTGGTTCCAGGATATTGCGAAATGGGCTTGGTCGATTATGTGTTGAATGATGCTGGAAACGGCTATGAAGTCGTTGCTGAAATGGCGGAAGAGATTCCAACCGATGTCACTAGCACAATGACCGCGGAAGAAGCCAATAAGTATGGAGTGAACAAAAAGGGTGATGGTTCCACCTATACTTCTGGACAAAAATGGCAAGTTAAGTTAAATAAGAACGCCAAATTCGAAGATGGTACCGTCATCAATGCCGATACCTATGTCGAATCCTTGAAAGATCTTCTTGATCCAGACATGCAAAACTACCGCTCTGGCGACTATGCCTCTGGCAGCACCGCTATCGCTGGCGCTTCTAGCTATTTGACCAGTGGTCGTACTCTCCTTGAGAACTACTGGGATGGCGATGGCTACGCTCATGAAGGCACTGCTTCAAAAGAAGGCTGGTACTTCAATGCTTATGACACCAATGACTGGTGGGCTGGTATGAGTTTTGCCGATCTTTGCGAATACATCGGAAGCGATGAAACTTATGCTCTTGCGCAATCCTTACTAAAAGATACTGACACCTTTGGCACTGCCGCTAACCCAAAAGATGTCCGTCTTGATAACAACAGCGATTTATTAGAGAAAATCGCCACCTGCTGCGAAGCCATTCTTTCTGGCGCCTTCGGAATCAAATCATTTGATCATTCGATTAAAGAAGGCGGGGCTGAGGAAATCAGCGATTACAACATGGCTAGCTGGTGCAAACGCTACTACACCTATGCTAAGTATTCCTTCGATGGTGTCGGTATCCAAAAAGTCGATGAATACACCTTCAATATTTTCTTTAAGAGCCCAGTCAGCGATTTCAATGCTAAGCAATTCTTCAGCAGCAACTGGATCGTCAAGCAATCTTTATGGGATTCTTTGAGAACTCCAATCGCTGATAGCGATCTTTACACCACCACCTATGGTACTTCCAAAGAAACTTATGTCTCCTATGGTCCATATGTTCTCTCTTCTTTCCAAAAGGATAAAGAGTATGACTTCACAAAGAACACTTCTTGGTATGGCTATAGTGACGGCAAACACAACAACGAATTCCAAATCGACAAGATCGAGGTCAAATACGTTGCTTCTAGCGACACCATGCTCTCCCTCTTCAGAACTGGCGAAGTTGATAGCTATGGCTTAAGAGGACAGGATTTGGATACCTTCGGATCCAGCTCACGCTTAATGTATACCCCACAATCCTACACTACCAAGTGCTCTCTCAATAGCGACTTCAACTTATTGAAGGCCAACCAAGAGAAAGATAGCAATGGTAACCGCACCATTCTTTCCAATAAGAAGTTCCGCCAAGCCTTATCATTAGGTCTCGATCGTAAGACTTTCTGCCAAACCAAGACTGCTGGATGGCGCGCCTTCGACGTACCGATTAACTTTATGTACGTTTCTGATCCTGACACCGGTGTTGCCTATCGTGACACTGAGCAAGGCAAGAGAGCCGTCACTCAAAATTTCGGAACTGATTCTGATGGTCAGCCAAACTATATCGGCTATGATTTGACCGAAGCCAGAAAGCTCATTGACGAGGCTGTCGATGAAGAAATGGCGAGCACCAGAGAAGGCCACTATAATGGCGGAAACGTCTACTTCACCTGGGAGCTTTATAACGAAGATTGGAAAGACTACACCAACTGGATCGTTGATAACTATATGACTCTCTTCAAAGGCACTAAACTTGAAGGCAAAGTTACCATCGAACAAAAAGTTGGTGGATCTGACTATTCTGATCACATCAAAGCCGGAACCATCGAAATGGGTATCTCCACTTGGGGTGGCGCTCAATTCGATCCATTCGGTATCTTAGAGTGCTACACCTATAGCGCTAATAGATATGAACCATACGCTATGGAATCTGACAAACTCGAAATCAACGTCAAGACTGGTGATTGGAGCACTGAAAAAGGCAAAGTCGCTGGCGAAGCCGCTGATATCGAATATATGCCATTGGGCGATAACAAAGCTGGCAGCTGGACTTATGAACTTAACTCTGGCAAATATAGCGCTGCCTTAGCCGATGCGAACACCCGCTTGAACATCTTGAGCGCTTGCGAATCCTATATGGTCGGCACTTATAACTGGGTCACCTGGGGTGCTAGACAATCCGTCTCCATCAATAGCTATCGTGTACAAACCGGCACCAATGACTATGTCCAAATCGTTGGATTTGGCGGCATCCGCAAAATGAAACTCACTAAGAGCGATTCCGAATGGAAGAGCTGGGTCAGCCAAAACTTAGTTAACGGTTTCATTGACTACAACAAGTAATTACTTGCTCTTAGTTATTATTGAGGGTGGGGTCATAACCCACCCTCTTTAAGCGCTTTTAATGGGTTTAATAAAACTGTTGAAAAGTGCTAAAATTCTCATCAATAAGGCTAGCAGGCATTAGCCGTTAATCCGCGGGAGCGGAATTGTCTGAGAAAGACGCTTTGGAAATCGATTATGTTACGTTATGTTTTAAAAAGAATCGGTTTGATGTTTCTTACGTTTTTCATCATTTTAACGATGTGTTTCGTCCTCATCCGCTTATTGCCTTTATCAACATGTCGTTCGCAAGATCAAACCTGTCAATCCATCACCGCTTGGAGAGAGGCTCTTGGTTACAACAAGCCGATTATCGTTCAGTACTGGCTTTATATTAAGCACTGTTTCCAAGGCGATTTCGGCATCGGATTCACCATCTATGCTGGCCAATCCGTAACCGCCATCCTTTCTGAAAAACTTCCAAGCACCATTTATTTGAACCTTTGGAGCTCGATTATCGCTATCCCGATTGGAATTGGGCTTGGCATTATCGCCGCTTTGAAGAAAAACAAATGGCAAGACCATCTCATTTCGATTTTGGTCATGTTATTTATCTCCGTCCCTAGCTATGTATATTGCTTTATCATCCAATATATATTCTGCGCGAAGTTGAAGTGGTTCCCGTTAATTGTTTCCTCTGGCTATGATTTCTGGAACCCAACCTTCTTCCATAGCTACTTCCCAGCGATGCTTTGCTTGATTGTTGGCACGGTTGCTGGGCTTACTCGTTATACCCGTGCCGAACTTACTGAAGTTTTGACTAGCGAATTTATGCTTTTGGCGAGAGCTAAAGGCTTAACCAGAGGCCAAGCCACTTGGCGTCACGCCTTAAGAAATGCGATGGTTCCTATCTTCCCAATGATTTTAGGGGAATTCATTTCTTGCTTATCTGGATCGCTTATTATTGAAAACTTCTTCTCGGTTCCAGGCGTTGGCAACCTTTATCTTAATTCCATCAACATGCAAGACTATAACTTCTTCATGTTCTTGACGATGTTCTATGTCGGCATCGGTTTGGCCGCCACTTTATTGGTTGACCTTTCCTACGGCATAGTTGATCCACGCATCAGAAT
Source organism: bacterium (assembly GCA_963593015.1). Taxonomy (GTDB): domain Bacteria; phylum Bacillota_I; class Bacilli_A; order RFN20; family CAG-826; genus UBA4951. Next base: position 21,701 of record CAVAYV010000054.1, read on the forward strand.
GGGGGCGAAATAATTATGGAAAACAAATCTATCGATCCTCGCTTCCAATTTGTGCAAAGCGATAAAAGAATCGTTGACCAAAAATTAGAGACCAAGCGCATTGGCTTCTTCAAAGACGCGATGTTCCGTTTCTCAAGAAACAAAGCGTCCATTGTGGCCGCCGCAATCTTGCTATTCATGGTTGTCTTCTCTATCGTCACGCCATTTTGCACTGGCTATACCGCCACGCAATCTGACCCTTACTACACCAACTGTTTGCCAAAGGCCTTTGATGATGCCGGTGGCTTCTGGGATGGCACGGAAAAGAAAACTTTAGGCGAGGCTGAATACTACTTATATACCGAAGCAGGCCGTGTCAAAGAGGTTTATAAAACCTATCAATCCGGAGACGATTTCTCCGGCTACAGCACCAAATACGATGTCCGTTATGACACATATGTCGTTGGCGCGGTCAACCACACCTTGACTAAAGAAGACTTAGAAGTGTTGCTCAAATACGATGCTTCCGTTGCAAAAGAATACAAGATCTTCCTTCCTTTGATCGATACCTCTTGGGCCGATGATGAAGGACAGGATTCTTCCATTGTTGAAAACGCCATTCGCAATAACGCGAACTACGATTACAAGTTCTATGCCAGAACTAAAAAGCCAATCTTCAAAAACGGCGAACTCCAACGCACTTGGAAAGTCGATAGCGAAGGCAATTATGTCTATTACGAAGCCACTGGCTTAAGCGGCAGTGTTTATAACGTCCGGATGAATTACGATAACTATTACCGTTATAAATTCGGAGCTTATCCGAAATTCGGCTTGGGAAGCGATTCCTCAGGCCGCGATATCCTCACTCGTTTAGCCGTCGGCGGAAGATTCTCTCTCCTCTTTGCGACTGGAGTTTCCATCATCAACCTAATCATCGGTTTAGTTTATGGTGCCATCGAAGGCTTCTACGGAGGCACGACCGATATCGTCATGGAGCGTATCTCCGAAATTTTGTCGGAAGTCCCATCCATGGTCGTTATTGCTCTTTTGAAGAGTTACAACGGCGTTTACTTCTCGATATCGGTTGTCGGAATGCTATTCATTTCCTTCATTGCAACAGGATGGATTGGGACAGCTTCCACCGTCCGTATGCAGTTCTATCGTTACAAGAAACAAGAATACGTTCTTGCTTCACGTACCCTTGGCGCTTCGGACGCGAGACTTATCTTCCGTCACATTCTTCCTAACTCGATCGGTACTATCGTCACCAGCAGCGTCTTGATGATCCCAGGAGTTATCTTCTCCGAGTCTTCCTTGACTTACTTAGGAATTATTAATTTCGACGCTTCAGGCTCTACAAGTATCGGCACGATGCTTGCCCAAGGTCAGGCTTCCTATACATCCTATCCGAATAACATCTTATGGCCAGCGTTATTCATTTCCGTGCTTATGATTTGCTTCAATATGTTCGGAAACGGCTTACGCGATGCCTTCAATCCACAACTAAGAGGTTCCGACAATGTCTAATGCAAATAATGAAAACAAAATCTTGTCCGTGAATAACCTCCGCGTTAGTTTCTGGACGAATAACGGAACCGTTAAAGCGGTCCGTGGCGTCTCTTTCGACCTTTATCGGGGAAGAACGCTTGCTATCGTCGGCGAATCTGGTTCTGGAAAGAGCCAGACTTCCCGTGCGATTATGGGTATTTTGGCTCCGAACAAAATCGTTGAAGAAGGGGAAATTCTTTATGATGGGCGTGATATCCTCCGTTTGAAAGAAGAGGATTTGTGTGACATCCGCGGTTCTCGCATTGCCATGATTTTCCAAGATCCGATGAGCTCTTTAAATCCTATCATGAAATGCGGAAAGCAAATCACTGAGGCCATGATGCTTAAAAAGAAGAGCACCATCTCCTTATCCAAAAAACGCGTCAAGCTTATAAGCAAGGCCTTATTGATTGCGGACGCATCTTTGAAATCGCAAATTTCTGAGGCAAGAAAAGGCGATGATTGCTTCGATTACGGCGTTTTCGAAAACGCTGCTTCTAAAGCGATTGCTGCCAATGAAGCTTCGATTTTAGAAGGGGCCAAAGAAGCGAAATCCTTACTAGGCGAGATTCGCGGAAGCGAAATCTTTGCCTCCTCGTCTAATTTCCCGAATTTAAAATTCAAGATGAAGGAAATCAGAAACGCCGTTTCTAAAGTTGAGAATCATCTTGATGAAAAGAAAGATGACTTCGTTTTTACCTTCATCATCACTCTTAAGTATTATTTGCATGAATACAAAGAGTCCGTTAAAAGAATGGAAGAGGGTAAAAAAGCCACGGCAAAGAAAGAAAAGCTCATTGCCAAAGGCAAACTTAGCCCTGACGTCACTTCCAGCGTCCAAGAAAGAGCTTGGGCTAGCGAAATCGACGTTTCCCCAGAAGCAGTAGCCTCAAAAGCGGCTGCTTATATCGATTCCTTCATCTCTCATTTGGAAAATGCTTATATCAATCATGAAGCGGATATTCAAGGGAAGAGCAATGCTTTAATCGACCTTTTCAAGCGTTCAATCGCTGGCTCATTAGAGAAGATCAACCGCAAAGAATTAAAGCAAAAAGCCATTTCTTTGCTTGGTGAAGTCGGTATCAAAGATCCTGAAAAACGCATAAATCAATATCCTTTTGAGTTCTCTGGCGGTATGAGACAAAGAATCGTCATCGCGATTGCTTTGTCTAGTGACCCTGAAGTTCTTATCTGCGATGAGCCGACTACGGCTTTAGATGTCACAATCCAAGCCCAAATCTTGGATTTGATCAATGACTTGAAAGAGAAGAGGCATTTATCGGTCATCTTCATCACTCATAACTTAGGCGTTGTCGCCAATATGGCTGACGATATCGCCATTATGTATGCTGGCAAAATCGTGGAATATGGCACCGCCGATGATATCTTCTATCATCCAGCTCACCCATACACCTGGGCTTTATTAAGCTCCATGCCTGATTTAGAGACGAAAGAGCGTTTGGATTCCATCCCAGGAACTCCGCCAAACATGATCATTCCTCCAAAGGGAGATGCTTTTGCCGCTCGTAATAAATACGCGATGCAAATTGACTTTGAGGAACAGCCACCGTTCTTTGAAATCTCTCCAACGCATAAAGCAGCTACCTGGTTACTCGACGAAAGAGCGCCGCACATTGACCCTCCGAAATCAGTTACCGCACGCATTGAACGCTTTGCTAAGCTAAACAAAAGGATCGCCGATAATAAGGAGGCTAGTAACAATGGCAAATAAAAACAAGGTTAAAGCCACCGATATTGTCAAAGAAGAGAATGACACCCTCACTCAAAACGCCCCTAAAAAAGGCGTTAGCGAGGATGCCCCTGTTGTTTTGTCGGTGCGTCACTTGAAACAGTATTTCCGCTTCGGAAGTGGCGAATACAAATACAACAAAGCCGTTCACGATGTTTCTTTTGATCTAAAGAAAGGCGAAGTCTTAGGCTTGGTTGGCGAATCCGGATGTGGCAAAACCACGACTGGAAGAAGTATCATCAAGCTTTATGATATCACCTCTGGGTCCGTTTGGTTTGAAGGCACTAGAATTTCTGCCGGCACTAGATGGAACGAGAAAGAAATCAAATGGAAGACCATCAAATACAAAGACAAGATCAATCATCTCAAAAACGAAAAGAAAGACGCGCTTGCCCATATCAGCGTTCCTGAACAATCTGACGCCGCTAGCGAAGTCGAATCCATCAAAAAGGAATATGATGATCAAATCAATGCTTTGAAGGCGGAATTAGACGATATCCGCAAGGAACAACGCGCGGAGATCCGTCGCGCCAAATGGGATAACAAACATTGCAATAAGCCTTTTGCCGAGGCCGCTCTTGCTAAAGAAAAAGAGGAATTTGCCGCCAAAATTAAAGCGGCTAAAGCCGAAAATGCCTCTTTTAAGAGAAAAGCCCAGCTTTATGTGAGACATGCCGAAAAAATGATTGTTGCCCGTAACACCAAAATTACCAGCAAGATGCAAATGATCTTCCAAGATCCGATTGCTTCTTTGGATCCAAGAATGACGGTCCGTGACATCATCGCCGAAGGATTAAGAATCCAAGGCATCCATGATCATGAGACCATTGATGCCAAAGTCTCTGACGCTTTGATTCGCGTGGGACTGCAGCCAGAAATGGCCACTCGCTATCCCCATGAATTCTCAGGCGGTCAAAGACAACGTATCGGCATTGCCAGAGCCCTTGTCATGCAACCGGACTTGCTTATTTGCGATGAGCCTGTCTCAGCGCTTGACGTCTCCATTCAAGCCCAAGTCATCAACCTTCTGAATGACTTGAAAAATGAGCTTGATCTATCGATCTTGTTCATTGCTCACGATTTGTCTGTCGTTAAATATTTCTGCGATAGAATCGCCGTCATGTATTTTGGCAATATCGTTGAGATCGCTAGCAGCGACGCTTTGTTCGCTCACCCATTGCATCCGTATACCAAGAGTTTGTTGAGTGCAATTCCTCTTCCAGACCCTCATTACGAAAAGAATAGAAAACGTGTGGACTATGTTCCGAATCGCGATCATTCTTATGGCGATGAGAAACCGACTCTTCAAGAAGTCGAACCGGGGCATTTTGTTCTTTGCGACTCTGCGGAATTAGCTAAGTACAAAGAAATCATCAAACACTAATCAACCACCTATGAATAAGAAAGAAGAAAGAAAATTCACTAATAATCCTGAAGAATCGGTTTCGAATCTGAAAAAGATTATTATTAGAAGCACCGTCTTCTTTCTTATTGCCAGTGGCTTGTTTGCCGCGACGATGTGCATCGAGCTTTTAGGGCCTTTGGGACTCACTTGGAACGATGATCGCTACAGGGTGCTATCAGACTCCTTTTTTGTCTCTGGGGCAATGATGACTTTGTTTTGGGGAATTATCTGGGTCAGCCAGAAAGGGGCCTTTGACTTATTGGCTTACAGCATGAGGAAAATTCTTAACTTCATGTTTAGGATTCATCCAGAGGATTCGAATCTTCCTCCGACATATTTAGACTATGTCGAACAGAAAAGAGCCAAAAGAAAAGATCTGCATTATGAAGCCTTCATAATCGGTGTCACATTCGTTATTCTTGGTATAGTCTTCGCCTTATTGAGTTTATAAGAAAGAGCGGCTGCTCTTTTTCTTTTTTATCTAATGTGTTTAGAATCTCTAATTTCTTTAAAAGAAAGCGAAAATTAATGTCTAGAATCGCTTGGCTTTTCTAGATTTTTTCTTTTTTCTTGTTATTCTTTTCCTATGGAAAAAAATAAAGAATCGATTGTTTACGCGAGCATTGGGAAAAGAGTCGGAGCCGCTTTAGTGGACCTAGGCCTCTCTTTTGTTGTTTACTTGATTCTTTTATTCACTTTAGGGACTGGGGTCTTGTATACCTCTTTTGGAATCAAAGGTGACAGCGCTAACCAATTATCATATGCGACGGATTCTAAAATATTCGAATATTCCAATGATTCCAAAACCGGCACGCAAGTGGTTGGGACTTCCTTTGCCTCTTCTCAGTCTAGTTTAGGGGTAACGACTCCCGCGACTTATGAAATCTATTATGAGTCTTTGCATTATTTTTATGCGGAGTTCTTGCCAAATGACAGTCGCATTTCTGATAGTTCTAAATATAGCGTGAGCAACTTCTTTTATGATGTTTTGGGCTTACCAAATTATGATGAAGTAAAGGATTTATCAAAGGATGAGTTAACTGACTCCCAATTAGCGGGCGCAAGCAAGTATTACCGTTATTCCTTGAATAGCGATGGTCTTTTGCCTAGCGATATCTCTAAGGCCAGCGCGACGCTTCAAGACAAATACAAAAACATTTTGAGCAAAGGGAGCGATTCTGATAGGGATGCCTTAATCAGCGAATTGAATACTTATTTTTATGGCGATTCATCGTCTCCGATCTATGTCGCCAACAATATTTTGATAAGCGAAACCTATTATAAGAACATTAATAGCCATGCCCAGATGGCTAACTGGGCGATGAAGCTTATTTGCTTTTTGCCTTCCTCCTTCATCATCTTCTTTTTGGTTCCGTTTTGCTCAAAAAACGGCGAATCCCTTGGCAAGATCATTTTCAAATTATGCTTGGCCAAGAAAGATGGGTATCAAGTAACCTTCAAGGAAAAAGGCATCCGCCAAGGAATAATGTTTGTTCTTGGCTCTCTTTACGTCATCTCTCCTTTGTCCAGCTCCTATGCCTTTATGATTATGTCTGGCGTTTATTTACTAGACTATGTCATTATGGCGGGATCAAGAGTCGGCAACTATAGGGCGATTGAGGATAGAATCGCCGGCACCATCGTCGTCGATAAAAAGCTTTCTAGAATCTATAAGAACAAAGAAGAAGAGGAAACTCTTTTGAATAGCGAAATAAAAGAAAGCCAGAAAGAAAAAGAACCTGTCTATTTGAATATTCAAGAAATCGAAGCCAAAAGGAAAGAGATATTTAAGGATTCCGATTAAAAATGGAAAAAGAAGTTTTGTATTCGCCATATTTCCACAATGTCGTTGCCTCTCGGAAAAAGATATTTTTAGGGGCTTTATGCGATTATTTTTTGGTTTTCATTCTTACTGTGATTGCTTTTGTCGCTATTGGATCGCCTATTTTATCGAATCTTGCGGTTACAAAGGGCAACAATGAAGCCATTAGTAGTAGCGAAACTTCCTTAAACAAGATTGTCGGCGATACCCATATTCAAACCTATAATGAGAGCAGTGGGAAGCTAGTTTCCGCTGAGACAATGGCGAAAAACTACATCATTACTTTGGCCAAGACTTCTTATTACGTCAATAATGAGCTTTCTTTCCCTATTTCCGACAAAGAGAAGATACTCTTAAAAGAAGAGGATACTTTTTTAAACGAGGAAAAAAGAAATTACGACCTTAATCCTTTAGCGTATTATTTTTGCTATTTCAAAGGCCAACATAGCGAATTGAATTTCTACACTTATGATGGAACTGACTATTCGAGCGATAAAGAAAAAGGATTATATGAATACGCTTACGGCTATTCTGATTCATCTTATTCCTCTTTCTTTGAGGAGAAAGTGGAAGGACTTTCAAAATACGAGACGCTGACTTTGACCAAGGCGAAACTTTTGGTTGACTATTTGTACTATAACGATTCAGGGGCTTCAAAAACTTATTTGGCCTTAGCGAAAGCCTATAGCAAAGCGTCGAATATCTTCGTTACGGAAGTGGAAAACAATTATTTGGCTTACAAGAATGAGCAATCCAATTTCGATAAAGCTTATTCTAACGCCACTTTAGGGTATTTAATAACTTTGTATTTGTGCTATTCCTTGGCTTTTATAATCTTGGAAACCATACCTATCTTTAATAAAAGGAAGATCACTTTAGGCTATTATGTGCACAAACTAGCCTATGCCAAAGAAAATGAAGAAAAACCAAGATGGTATCAATTTTTAGCAAAGTCAATCACTCGCTATTTTATGTATTTGTCCGCCCCATCAATTCTTCTTATTCTTTTCTCCCAAAGCGGCTTGCTTTTCTATTCTTTCGGATTTTTCCGTTTTGCTTATTTGATATTCTTTTCTCTTGCTCTTTTGGCTATTTCCAATATTTTGATGCTTAATAATAATAGCCACCAGGGCTTGGCTGAGCTAGCGGGGGCTTTGGTTATAAAGGATATTGACGAATTAGAATCTAATGATCCGGAGTTTGCCAAAAAGGAGAGCGGACAAAATGGAAGATAATAACATTATTGAGCTTGTCTATCATCCTGCCAAGAAATGGAAACGTATTGTCTCAGGAATCATTGATTTCGTTTTGGTCATTTTATTCGCTTTGACCTTTTTCTCTATTTTCGATATGTCTACCCGGAATCTCTCGTATCGGAAGGAAATATCTAACAAAAGAGAAGAAGTGCAATTAAGAAGCGGTTTGTATTCTGAAGCAAATGTCACGATTTATGAATATACGGAAAATGATTCTGCTGCCTTTCCGACTTATCGCGATAAAAAAGATTTCTTGGCTAAACGGATAGATGCTTTTTATGCGAGCATAAACTCCGACGACAATCAAGTAATCATCCAATACAATCAGAGACGGCTTTCGGCGAAATATGATAGCACCCCCTTATTCTCCTTGGATAGCGAGCTTAAAGTGGTTGAAATGGATGTGAATCCATCTTATCTATATGATTTTTATGTCGCTGAAATCAAAAACCATGCGATGAGCTATCTATACGAGGATCTTGATTACATTAACGCGACTAGGCTCACGATGATTAACATAATTGCCGAAGTAGCGGCAGGATTGCTCCTTGGTCTTGCTTTCTTCTATCTGTTTTTCCCTTTGGTCGTTTTTAAAAGAGGTCGTCAGACTTTAGGAAGGAAATTATTGAAAATTGGTTTAATTTCCTCAAATGCCTTGAATGTTAAAAAAGGCAAATACCTTTTAAGGTTCGCTTTCATAGCTTTGGTATATTACCTTTTGGATTTCTTTGGCTTCTTAATTCCTTTGATGGTGTCCTTGGCCATGATGTTTTTAAGCAAACGCCAAGAAAGCTTGCCTGATTATCTTTTATCTCAATATGTGGTCGACGTCACTATTGACACGGTGTATTGGAT
>CAVAYV010000055.1:0-10122 GCA_963593015.1 bacterium
CTCACGATCTCCTCCGTGACAGGGAGGCATGTTAGACCGCTACACCAATGGTCCAACTAAGCGCCTAGATATTATCCACAAATGAAAGGTACTTTGCAAGTACTAAAATAGGTTTTTGCATTTGTTATAAACAAAAGAAAAGACTAGGTTTTTCCTAGCCTTTTTTGATGTTTAAAGATTTCGGCACCACTAATAATTGACGACGCTTAATTCAAAGTAGCTCTTTGGGTGAGCGCAAACCGGACAAATTTCCGGCGCTTTCTTGCCGACAACGATGTGCCCGCAATTGCGGCATTTCCAAATGGCAACATCCTCGGAGATGAAGACTTTGTTGCCTTTGACGTTCTCCAACAATTTCTTATAGCGTTCTTCGTGATGCTTCTCGATTTCGCCAACCATTCTGAATTTGGCGGCGATTTCTTTAAAACCTTCTTCATCGGCGATTTTGGCGAATTCCGGATACATATCATTAAATTCGTAATTCTCGCCTTTTGCCGCCGCTTCTAAATTTGAAGCGGTATCTTTGATGGCGCCGCCCTCTAAGTACTTGAACCACATTTTAGCGTGTTCTTTTTCGTTATCGGCGGTCTCTAAGAAGATCGCGGCAATTTGCTCATAACCTTCTTTTTTAGCTTTGCTCGCAAAGAATGTGTATTTGTTGCGGGCTTGGCTCTCTCCAGCGAAGGCCGCTTGGAGACATTTTTCAGTTTTTGAACCTTTCAATTCCATAAGTGTTCCTCCTATTTGAACGTTCTCATTATATCGTAACTAAAAAAACTAGGAAGAAATATGCTCATGGTTTTAATCTTTGCTCACTTTCTCTTTGTAAACATAGCGAACGTATTCGTAATTATCCAAGGCTCCTGAGCAATCGAGCATGAAATTATAGACTTGTTCTCTCAAAGCGTGGGTTCTTTCCCCTAGAGGTAAAGAAAGATCAGGATAAAAGGGAGCACTAATATGTGTGACGATTTTCGGAGGCTGATTCCGGAAGATTTTTCTTTTGCGGTAAGTGTTACAAAAAGCCACGACTGGAACGTTTAGCTGAGCGGGATAAGTAAAACTAGCATCGGGGAAATCTCTGATCAGGGTGGCGTATGGCCAGATATGGGCCTCTGGATAAATCAATATCACACGCTTCTTTTTGATGTGATATTCAATCGCATCCATAAAATCTTTAGATTGCTTTGGCGTCGATGGAACAGGCAAAGCCCCGAGCATACTCACTAACGTCCTTATGCCCCTAATATTCACAACGTCTTGAGAACAAACCGTATAAACACGCCTATTGTTCGAAATCGAAGCATGGGGCAAAACGCCATCGACGGTTTGAGTATGATTGCCATACAAGAAATAGCCGCCATGAATATGCGATTTCTTAAGACGTTTCTTGCCTGCTACGTGTTGACCCCAGCGAAGTTTCAAAAAAAGCCAAACAAAAGGCTGGACAATATGATAAATCAAAAAGCTACCACTCCGGAAAAAGATATTTTTGGGATGAATATATTTGTAATTATCTGGCAAAGGCTTCTGGTTTATTTTAACTTTTGCTGAGGAAAAATCATCATGATTCAAATCAGAATAATAAATAACGCTTTTGCTCTTTTTCATGGTTGCGCAATTATTATAACCGCATCTAAGCACTTTTGCTAAAAATACAAATAAAAAACTCCTGCAAGCAGGAGAGTTTTTCAATTGGTTGCGGGGGGTGGATTTGAACCACCGACCTCCAGGTTATGGGCCTGGCAGGCTACCGGGCTGCCCTACCCCGCGATACTCTTTTTGGGCGTGACAATATTAAACGGAGATATCCCTTTCGTCAAGCGTTTTTGTTATTTGTCTCCTTGACTGTATAAATCCTTGATCCAAAATCACCAAGTAGCCTCGTGTGGTCGTTATACCCAACCGCCATCCATTCATCAGATAAAAGAGGGGAGCCGTTTTTTAGTGATTTCCCAGAAACCTTGCCTTCATCAATCTCCGAATCCATCTCAAAATGGCGGCTGATCAATCTGAAAAGTAGACCGTCTGGATTAAGATGAATTGGGCTTACCATATTGACAAGCCCAGAAAATTTATTCAAAGGAATCCCTTCTTTGCGCGTTTTATATTCATAAAGCTCTTCGTCTTTTAAATCTAAGCAATATAAATGAGTCTCTTTTGGAGAAATCTCAGCAATTTTGCGGTATATACCAATAATCGCCTCATTGCCGAATTTAGCCTGAAAACTCGCAATTTCTTCATTTCCAAACTCTTTTTGCAAGGATATTTCGCCAAATTGCAATGTTTTTCGATGGTCTTTGTAATATTGGATTTGCCTTTTGATGGTCTTTTTCTCGGATGCGCTTAATTCCGTGATATCAAGCTCGTACCCCAATGCCCCAAAGCAAGCGACATCGAATTTGTGCTCCAAATTAGTATAGCGAAGGAGCTGATTCGAAACTTTCGCGGCGACGTGGTTAGACATAACGCTTAAGGGATAACCATAAGAAAAAGATGATTGAATCCTTAATCTTTCGAAAGAATCCGTATCATCGCTCATCCAAGATTGAGGGAAATAAGATAGCATCCCTAAATCAAAACGGTTCCCACCGCTTGCGCAATTCTCAAATAGAACATCAGGAAATGACTTCTTGATTCTTTCTAAGACTGAATAAAGTCCGATTATGTAATCAAAAAAGAACGAACTTTCACCATTGCTTATCTTCACGTCGGAGAAAGGACGATTGTAATCCCATTTCAAGAAAGCGATATTCGCGCTTTTCAAAACATTAAAAACAGATTCATAGATGAAATCTTGCACTTCTTTTTTCGTTAAATCCAAAACGAATTGGTGCCGAGCTTTCAAAGGTTTGTGAATATCATCTTTCAAAATCCAATCAGGATGTTTTTTATATATGTCGGCATTTTCATTTACCATTTCAGGCTCCATCCATATCCCAAAACCCATCCCTAATTTGTTCGCGTAATTGGCCAATGACCTCAAACCGCCGGGTAGTTTCTTTTTGTCAACCGTCCAATTCCCCAAACCATGGCTATCATCTTTTCTAGTAGAAAACCAGCCATCATCCAAAACAAAAGTCTCTATCCCTAAGGAAGAGGCTTTTCTCATCAAACTCTTTATTTTTCTTTTGTTGAATTTCCAATATGTCGCTTCCCAATTGTTATAAACAACCGGTCGGCATTTGTTTTGAAATTCTTTAGGTGTTATCGAATTATTTACGAAGTTTTGAAAATGTTTTGAAATGCCATTTATGCCATCTTTACTGAAAGACATTATGGCCATAGGCGTCGCAAACGTTTCGCCTTTTTTAAGAACCTTTTTGAAAAACTGGTGAGAGATGCCCTCTTGGATAAAAATATTATTATAGTGATCAAGTTCAATCGAAGCTTCATAAGAGCCGCTATAAACGAGATTGAAGCCATAGATATGGCCGTTATTCAACGATGTATCTTTCTTTTTAAGAAAAAACAAAGGGTTATGGCGGTTGCTAGAGCTTCCAGTCTCGCTTCCAAAGCTCATTACTCCATGGAATAGGGGGTTCGTCTCTTTATGCCCTTCGTCCGCCCATCCGCCATGAAAAGAGATCAGTTCTTCGTTTGAATAAGGCAAAGTCAGCAAAAACGATGAAGCCTTATGAATATTTAAAATGGCGTCATTCGGGTTAACGATTTCAACATACCTTCCGATCACATCGTCTTCTTCGTAGACAAAATAATGAAGTTTCAAAATCGCCAAATCTTTTTGCTCTTTTAGCACTAAAACAAGTTCCTCTTTCGCTCCTTTTGGGGTCGGAAGCGATTCAATGTCTTTTGGCTCTCTCACTTCATAAGATTCATAATAGAAATCAAAAACCGATGTGTCGGAATTCGATAGCATTAGAGAGGGCAAATGAAAGTCGCCCTTAAGTGGCGTCGATAGCTCTTCACGACAATAATCTAAACAAATATCTTGATGCTTGTCAGAAAGAGGGACGCTCGTTCCAGGGATGAACGGCGATTTTTTGATGAAGGAATTCAAATCTTCTTCACTAGATAACCTCTCGCCGTAATATTCAGTGCTCACTTTTCCCGCTTTGTTGACAAAAAGAAGCAATGACGTGCTTTTTGTTGAAATTAGAAAGGTCTTTTCAGCGATTTTAATCATAATTACCAAGAGAATGTTGTAAACTTGTGAATAATTATAAAACAAAAAAGAGGATTAGATATGAACGATTTCTCAAATTTCGGATGGAAGTTCATCAAAGGCTTTAAAGAGGAATACAAAACCGGTGATATTAAGGGTAGCGAATCAGTGGATATACCTCACGCCCCTGTTGAGGTTCCAGTATCGTACTTCGACGAAAAAGATTATCAAGGGATTTTCACATACGCCAAAGAATTTAAAATCGACAGAATCAAAGATAACGAGATAGCCGTTTTGACTTTTGAGGCCATAATGGTCAAGGCGAGAGTCTACGTTAATGGCGTCGATTATGGTGAGCATGTTTCCGGCTGGGTTCCTTTGAGCTTGGAAATTCAAAAAGATTTAAAGGAAGGCGAAAACAACATCGTTGTAGTCGTGGATTCGAAAGAAGACGAAAACATCCCTCCTTTCGGCGGAAGCATCGATTATTTGACTTTCGCTGGGATTTATAGGCCAGTCCATTTGGACGTTATTCCAAAAACATATTTCAAAAACGCTTATATACACGCCACTTCAAAAGGAAAAATCAAAATCAGCCAAGAAATTCTCAATCCGACAAAAAGAGATTCAATAAACTATCTAATTTTTGATGGTGAAAAATTAGTCAAAAGCACAAAAGATGCAGAATTTGATATCGAGAAACCCCATTTATGGGATATCAACGACCCGCATCTATATCGTTTGATCATCGAACTGGATTCTGAAAACGGCCATTATGAAAAAGAGATCAAATTCGGTTTTAGAGATGTTAAATTCACTGAGCACGGATTCTTTTTGAATGGCAAAAAATTGAAGCTATTAGGACTGAATCGCCATCAAAACTACCCTTATGTTGGGCCTTGTCTTCCAAAAAGCGCCCAAGAAGACGACGCAAACATCATCAAATTCGATTTCGGCTGCAACGTTGTGAGAACCAGTCACTATCCTCAGTCGGAGGATTTCTTAAATAGGTGCGATGAAATCGGCCTCCTTGTTCTGGATGAAATCCCAGGATGGCAATTTATTTCCAAAAAAGAAAGTTGGAGAAACAATTACTACTTCTTTTTAAGAGAGATGATTCTTAAAGAGAGGAACCACCCTTCCGTTATTTCTTATGGCACGAGAATCGATGAAAGCGACGACGATCATAATCTTTACTCCAAAGGCTACGAAATCGCCCACACTTTAGACCCATATCGCCAAACTTTGGGCGTCAGGAACTACAAAAATAGCGAATGCATTGAAGACATCTACGCCTTCAATGATTTTTCAGGAAATTCAATTTACCATGGCTTGGATGACCCTAAAAGCATCAAAGGCGGCAAAGGCAAGCCAAAATTAGTGACCGAGAATAACGGCCACATGTTCTCAACCAAATATTTCGATCATGCCGATAGAAGGAAAGAAAATGCCCTCCGCCACCTAAGAGTCATTAATGACGCTTATAAATATGATGATATATGCGGGGAGCTAGGTTGGTGCGCGTTCGATTATAATACCCACAAAGCTTTCGGCTCAAATGACCATATTTGCCATCATGGCGTTGCCAATATCTTCCGAAACCCCAAAGAAAGCGCATTTGCTTTCGCTTCGCAAGGAGATGACAAGATAGTCATGGAAATCATAAACCCGCCATATGTCGGCGATTATTCCGAAAATTTGTTACATCCTTTAATTGTTTTGACAAACTGTGATTATGTGGAACTCTTCAAAAATGGAGAATTCGTCAAACGTTTTTATCCTAACAAAAAAGATTGGCCAAACCTTCCCCACGCCCCAATCTATATTGATGATTTCATCGGGGAAAGATTCAACGAACCGCAAATAAAAGATAATATCAGAGGCAAAATCAAAGATCTCTTGAATATCGCGGCAACGCGCGGAATGGCCTCATTCACCATCAAAGACTATATAAAATACGGCCCTGCTTTTTTAAAAAGCAAAATGAGCATGCCGGAAATGGGCTTCTTAATGGGCAAATATTTCTCTGGCCAAGGATTGGACGTTCCGAATATTTGGCAGGTTAAGGGATTCAAAAACGACAAAGAAGTCGCATCAAAAGAGTTCGCTCCAGCCACCAAATTCCATTATGCTTACAAAGTCTCAAATTACGTTTTGGAAAATAAAGAAACTTATGATGTCGCAAGAGTCGCGATCTCTTTCCTTGACGAATATGGTAACGAAGCGCATTATTCGCAAAATGTCATAAATTTTGAAACCGCTGGCCCAATCGAAGTCATTGGCCCAAAGCAAATCGCAATCATCGGTGATACATCGCTCTACATACGGTCAAAAGAAACAAAATCCCCGCAAAAAGCCACTTTAAAAATTAAAACATCATTAGGCGTTGATACGATTGAATTCGACGTAAAGTAAAAATCAGCCTCGGCAATACGAGGCTTTTTTAAGAAAAAGGTAAAACAATTTAAACAAATAGCGGTATTTTTAGAGAGATAACGTAGTTAAACTCAAATAACTTAGTAGAATCTTTTCATTATTTAATGTATATTTCTTTCTATGGCCACGAGCAAAGATAACAAAACCCAGACTAAAATCAAAAAGTCCTGGAAAAAGATCGACACCAAGCGCAAAGAAGCCAAAGTCGACTTAGAAGAAATAAGAAGGACGAAAGACAAGAAAAGCAAATCCCAATTAATAATGGGTGTTATTTTCACTGCTGCGATGACGGCGCTTATCGTCACAATCATCGTCTCATTTGGAGATATCAAGGCAATCGGCGAGACTTTAGGACGAATCACCCAAGGCAATAACTGGGTATATTTGATCGCGGCGTTAGCCTTATTCCTTTTATATTTCTATTTATGGCCAAAATCCCTCATCTCTTTTTCGAGAGCCTTAGGGATCAAAGACAAAAACAAAGACATTTTCAAAATAGGGGCCATTGAGCATTTTTATAATGACGTAACCCCTTCTGCCGTCGGCGGGCAACCATTCCAAGTCTATGCCATGCGCACGATTGGCGTAGATACAGGCAAAGCCACAGGTGCTGTTTTGATGACTTACATCACCTTTTTGCTCATCACGAATCTATATGCCTTCGTTGGTTTGGTTTTCTTCCCGTACTATCTTCAAGGCGTCGCTGATAGCCAAGTCCAAATGTTTGGCATGACGATCAACTCGACTTTGTTTATCACAATCACGGTCATTGGCTATTTCTTGAATTCCTTAACCTTGATTTTCATGTTTTTATTAGGCAAATCAAAGACATTGCGTTGGTGGTTAATCAAAATCTATTTAAAGATCTGCAAGACTAAATTAGGCAAGAAATTCTTAAGAAAGCGTTTGAAGGGATTTGTTGATTATTGTCATAATGCCCAAGCCGCTTTCAAAGAGCTTTCCACCCACAAAAAGCATTTTGCCAAAGCTTTCTTTGCCAGACTCATTGCCATGGCGGCCTATTATGCAATTCCATTCTTCTTGCTATTAGCCGTTGGCGTTACCTTTGAAAATGCCGCCTTATCGTTCTTTGTTATATTGTTCGCCACTTCCTTTGCCATCACCGTCGTATGTTGGATTCCTACGCCAGGCACAACGGGTGGCGTTGAAATCGCCTTCTCCGTAGTATTGGCGTCTTTATTCCATATGAAAGGAATTTTGCCAGACGGTTTCAATTTTGCTTCCTTGGATACTTCGGCCATCGCTCTTTTATGGCGTATGTTCACCTATTATTTTAGAATTCTATTATCGTTTGGAATCAACGTTGTCTTTGAGATCCAGCAAGGTAAGAAATTACGAAAAGAGAAGAAAGATCTCGAGCTTGCTGAGCAAGGCAATATCGAAGCCTTGTCCCGCTTGAACGGCAACACACTCGAAGTTAAAGAAATTAAAGAAAGTCAAAGCATCGAAGAACCTTCTAAGAAATAAAAGAGGGTTCTTTTTTTAAATTCAGCGTATTATCTATTTCATCGATGATAGCTATAGAGTGCTTAGAAACCACTTCTAAGTTTTTCCGGAATTTCCTAATATCCCCTTCGCTCCAAGCGGCTATATAAGAGAAATTGAAATTCTGAGTGTCTAAACCTAGATAATAGCAGACAAGGCAAGCGATAGATTCGGCCTCCACTTCTTTGATTTCTCGTTTCTCTTCAATGGTTAATCCCTCAAAATCAGAACGAAAGGAAGAATGAGCCAAAGCGTGCCCGCATTCATGAATCGTCGTGGAAATCTCTTGCAAATCCGAAAGATTTTCAAGGATTTTAATCTTTTTGTTTTTGTGGTCGCAATAGCCATAGCAATCATTCCCTAACTCTTCAGAAGATGCATATGAAACGTTATATTCAATCTTATTGGCGACGGTGCTTAACGCTTTTAGAATTTCAGTCTTATTTGAAACCACTTTGCCTTCATCAAAACTAAAGACGTCATATTCTTCTCCGTCCGTCTGAGAGATATCGAAAACATGCTCGATGCCAAAGCCTCTGCATTTAAATGCATTATCGTCTGATTCGTCCTTTTTGCCTTTGATTGGGCGAAATATCTTTATCGATTTCTCGCCTTTTTTGACGCTTCTGCCTAAAGATAGCCACTTCCGAAAGGTGTATAGAGTCCGAGCATCTATTTTTTGACTAAGAATATACAGCTGATTGTTAAACGAATAATGGCCAAGATTGGAAAGAGAGCAAAGCACTTCTTTGTATTTTCCTTCTTTTAAGAATTTGGCAAATTCTTCATCAACCTTGCTAGTCAATGAATTCATCTCTTCTTTTTGTAATCTTTTGCCCATATATATCCTCTTTTCATTAAATATATAGGCATATAAACAACCTTGGACCTAAACTATTTATTCAAGGAATCAAATTCTTTCATAAAGAAGTTTTGCCAATCTTCGCGAATTTTGTTTTCCTCGTAACGCTTCGAAAATTCATAGGTGGATTCTTTCAAGGATTTTAGTTTCTCTTTATCTGAAAAGACTTCTATTATCTTCTTCGCGAATTCCTTTGGATTGTCAGAATCAACGACATAGCCATTGATTCCTTCTTTAATGACGGAGTTAGTAGGATCGCCCATTTCTTTCCAAATAGCAGGAATAGAAAAAGAATTCGCCTCAATAACAGATAAAGGGAACCCTTCAAAATGCGAAGTGATCAAATACAAATCAGCGTTCGAATAAGCGTCTTCTAAGTCATTAAGGCCACTATAGATATGAACATTAGAAAGATCATGCTCCTTTATATAGCGTTCCATCAATCCTTTATACGAGCCATCGCCATAGATATTAAAAGCATAGGGGAAATCCATTTTCTTTAATTCATTAGCGATTTTCACTAGTAACAACGGATTTTTTTGATGTTCTAGCCTACAAGCGGTCATCAAAGTATTGTTATGATATTCAAAATTCTTTTTTCTTTCGTAACGGGAGGGGTTATGAATAATAGTTCCATTGATTTTGTTCCGTTTATTTATCGCTTTATAAGTAGATTCGCTTAAAAACACGAAACTATCCGGTTTACGAGCGAGCAATCGGTCAACATGAGAAAACACATTATTATATAGTTTGGAATTAAAATGGAAATGTTGGACAATGTGCCTACCTCTTGGGGCGAAGCACATCAGCTCGAAACTCGGGAAAACAAAAATATCATCCTTGCTGGAGATTTCTAAGAGCTTCTTTCTGATTTTAAAGCGTTTAAACAAATAAAAATACGCACAATAAAGTTTCAGATTAATGGCCTTTAAAAACTCTTTGTTTTCGATTTTCCGGTTGAAATTCAGATCTAGTTGAATTATTTCAGGCGGAAAACCTATGTCTTCAATGATGACGCCTTCAGGCAAATTATATGAAATCTTATCTAAATCAACATGATCGAATAGCACAATATGTATCTCATATTTCTCTTCAAGCATCTTGATAATTTGAAGAGTAACCATTTCGGTGCCGCCGATATCATTAAGCTGAGGAAGGCACCAATAAATCTTCTTTTTCATATCTTTCACCC
>CAVAYV010000056.1:0-3025 GCA_963593015.1 bacterium
AAACAAATGCCTACCACATTGAAAAATTCACGGAATTTCAAATGAAGGCGAGCGAAAACAAGGACGAAAGAACCCTTTTATTTTTAGATATTGCAAGACAGTGTTATCACCAATATGAGAAAGTTCTTAAAGAGAAGCACGCTATCGATTTTGAGGACATGATCAACAATGCCGCCGAAATTCTTGACGAAAAAATAGCAAACAACGAAAAAATTCCATTTGACTACATATTCATTGATGAATATCAAGATATTTCCTTTCAAAGATTCAATCTTGCGGAAAAATTGTCCAAATGCTCCAACGCGAAGATTCTTGCCGTTGGCGATGATTGGCAATCAATCTATCGTTTTTCAGGTTCAGATATTAAGTTGTTTACGGAATTTGAAAAAAACATGGGCTATGCCAAAGTTCTTTATTTAACAAACACTCATAGAAATTCACAAGAATTAATCGACATGGCTGGAAACTTTGTCATGAAAAACGATTTGCAAAAGCGTAAGTCGTTAAAATCG
The DNA here is from genome assembly GCA_963593015.1 of bacterium. Classification (GTDB taxonomy): domain Bacteria; phylum Bacillota_I; class Bacilli_A; order RFN20; family CAG-826; genus UBA4951. The sequence goes on from CAVAYV010000056.1 coordinate 513, forward strand.
CCAAAACATATTGAAGATCCAGTTATTTTGATGAGCTATGATGACACATATCACAAAAACAGCGGAGAATACGACAAGAAAGATGGCCCATATTATCAAATGGGTCTAGCAATTCAAAAATCACTCGATCATATCCATGACAAATTTGGCGAAAATACCGACGTCTTGTTGCTTGGAAGATACAATTTTGATGGCAAAAACCTAAATCGTTTGGATGATTTGTTTAAGTGTACAGCAGACCGAAGAGTCATATCTTTAAAATATCCGGAAATGAAAATTAAATTTATGACTGCTCATGCGTCTAAAGGCTTGGGCGCAAGTAATGTAATTCTCGTAAACGGAAAAGACGATATCTTGGGGTTCCCTTCTAAAATTGAGGATGACCCTGTCATGAAATTGGTTTTGAAAGAAGCTAAAGAAATCGATTATGCTGAAGAAAGAAGATTGTTTTACGTTGCTATGACAAGAACGAAAAATCGTGTATATATGATCGTTCCAAAAAATCACCCATCACGATTCATTTCTGAAATAAAAGACTCCTACACCAACATCATTTTGAATGGCCCAGCATTAGAAAACATCAATTACAACGACTATCGTTATAAGTGCCCACGCTGTGGGTATCCACTTCAAAAGAAACAAAAACGTTTTAATCGATCTACAAGCGATTTAGATTTATTTGTTTGCACCAATGATCCTGAAGTATGCGGCTTTGTAACCAACGATATTGCCGGTGGAAATATGTGTATAGAGAAATGCCCTCAATGCCTTGATGGTTATTTAATTGTAAAGAAAATAAAGAATAGTAACAAAAGAATGCTTGGCTGTTCAAATTTCAATGATCACGGTGGATGCTCGTATGTAATTATGGAACAAAATTACAATCAATCAGCCGAAAAAACATCTCAAAACAAAAACAATTACCAAGAAAATGGTCAAAAGTTGCCAATTGATCGCTGCATTCTGGTTGGTTATCCCGTTTTAGATTTGCTTAAAATCATTAAATACGTAATAACAAAAGTGACAAATGAAACAACCTTTCATTTCAGCAAATACACATTAGTCGATTTTCTTGTTGGCGAAATTCAAGTTAATTTTCAAAAATTTCATCTCGAGTCTCAAAAAGGATATGGAAGGTTCGATAAGAAGGACAAAAAGAAACTCTACGCTGTTATAGATGCGTTGGCTGATTTAGGCTTTTTATGTTCCAACAAAGAGCAATATAATCATCTTTCTTTAAATAATGTCGAAATAAGCGAAGAATTCGCAAGAAAATTGTTTGAACTTTTTGTTAGATAATTTTTTATTGAACAGGTAGTTTAATCACACTTATTGTTTTTAAAAACTACACATTCTATTCAGAAGACGGCATTCGTAGGTTAAAGTTGTCCCATTTGCATTTATCATTCCGTCTGAAGAGACACATAATTGTTCCCTCAGCAAAGAGAATGCTGTACTCTAACCAATTTTCTTTTGAAAAGAAAAAGCCAGGCTTATCTTTTCTTCAGGGCCCGCCCGAGACGGAGTCGATGACTCCCGGTACGCGGTTAGATTCCCTAGCTTCCGAAATCAGCAGGGACCAGTTCGCGTCATGCTCCTTTAGGAACCCTACGTTCTACGTCCGAAATAAGGAAAAGGGATACATATTCCATCTAGAATGTATCATCGAAATGAACGTCATAAAAGTGTCTTTAATTCAAATGCTACTTCCTAAAAATAGGACGATGTTGTCAAGGAACATTGCTTTCTCGCCCACCAATTAGTGACTAGTAAGTATGAGACAATGGCAAGAATCCTGACAATTAAAAATGCATGGAAGGATCTCTCCATACATCTAGTAAGTAAGCTCAAGCGATTAAGATAAGGATATCTTCATCCCTGGACGAACGCCATTAGCCATATTCACAGATGCAAAATGCAGCCCAGATCCATACTCACCAATGACCCAGCCATAGTTTTCGCCACAAGCGTCAGGCGAGCGTAGCCAATAAGTGCTAGTAGGGTCAAACTCACCATGCATTTTGCCATCATTGTTTATTTTCGATTGAGTGCAACGGCAGCTTTGGCATCTTGCCCAATCGGTGGTGGTAGCTATTGTGCCATTAGAGAGTGCATAAACCTCTTGATAACTAGGGAGATAGAGCTTGTCAGTCGTATTTTCACAATAATAAATATTTGTCTTCTCTTCTTTTACACCAGAGGACTCGCTGTTATCGACCTCTTGCTCCAAAATACTAGAAGAATTGAAAGCAAATGCTTTGTTAAAGAAATCCCCTAAGAGAAAACTTCGAATTGTGGAATCCTTAGAATTGTTGCTGCTATCGTCGAAGATACTTCCATCAACTGTGTTTTTCGCAATGAGTGAGTAAACCCCGTCCGCACTAGAGACGACATTCCAAACAATCGGCTCGCATTTGAACTAGTAGGTGATGCCTAGGATGATGAAGTCGCCATCATCGAAGAGATAGCCTTCAGTGCCATTACTAGTTTGGGCAATGGCACTAGAATAATAG
>CAVAYV010000057.1:0-2021 GCA_963593015.1 bacterium
CTTTGCTTTATTACACCAAAAGAATTTTGTATAACGCTGAAACAATCTTTGATAAAAAAGACATTTTCAATTATTTTGATTGGTTAACCTCGTAGAACGATTCTCTTTCGAAGGTTATTTTATCAATTCGCTGCTTCTTTCATTGTAATCGCGACATTTTATATGCTTTGCGAGTCAAAGAAAACACATCGGCATCAAAACGTTGTCGATCAATTTAGAAACCTTTGGTTCGGCTTTGCTCTTAGAAGCAAAAGAATACCGTTTTAAAATAAGCCAATTTCATCAGGCAATCTCGATGGTTATGCCTCTATTGACGGAACGGTTGCACCACTGAGGATTTCACTTCCGCGATAGCGTTAGAAGGATTGACATTGAAAAACTATTCCTTCAGTAAAAGCGCCGTCAAAATTAGTACTGTTCGTTTGTTCTAATGATCTCTTTTAAATATTGCCTTGCCTCCAGCAAAGAATCTTCTCGATTTGAGATTACCAATCAAACGGCAAAGGGGATAAATCGACCTTTCGAAGAACTTGTTTATTTTATTTTTCAAAGAGTCAATACGTTTCGTAATAGAAACAAAAGTATCAAAATTCTCGATGACCTTCATTTTTAAAAAGACCACTTTAAGGTGGTCTAAAACTGGTTTTTTATCGGAATTAGCGAACGTAATTAGTTGTAATGGCGTTTTGGATGCCAGCAAAAAGAGGTGAAAGGCCCGCTTCTGCTGTCGCAATATTTGCAGTCTTTGCAGTATCCGTCGGTTTTGTTGCCTTCGATATCCTCCATTAGGTCACAAGAATTAAACTCGGTAACGATCGGACGGCCTTCATCATCGTAGCAAGTGCCACCGGTAACGTCATTTAATTCGTCATCATGGATTTCTTCTTCTCTTTTAAGGAATTCCTTCACTTCTTCTAAGGAAAAATCGCAATCATGCTCTTTTAAGAAAGAAGACATCTTGGTATCGCTATCAATTGCGATGAATTCCTTTTTCAGTTCAGAATTTCCTAAGATTTCTTTTTCAAAGTCTTTGATTGTTTTCATAAGTACGTCCTTTCTTCCTTGTTACTTATATTGTAATAGAAAACCGTAACCAAAGCGTAACAAAGCAATAAGTCATAAACGTCTTCCTTCTTTCGAAGGCATTTTAAAGAAATTGAAACTTCTGACATTAGCAAATTCAAATTAAGGAAACGCGACAAAGAATCGGAAATCGCTTCAGATATTAATGAAAAATGCCTGAATAACTTGTTTATTTATTTAACCATATAGTAATAAAAAGCGTATTTGTGAAACACTTTTTAAATTTTTGTAACTTTATCGTTGACTTATGGTCTATCTGTCTTTAATATTTGAGTAGAAAGAAACATATTAATGATTTTTGTATCTTTCTGAGGATTTGAAAAAAATGAAAAAACTTCTCTTAAGTTTAGCGGCATTGGCAACATTAGCAGGATGCTCGTCAAACGCCTCTAACGTTAATTCTGACAAATTATACCAAATCGATTTTACCGATAGCGCTTCCTTGACTGATGGCGAAAGCAGTGATGAATTAGACTGGATGTCTGCGACGATATTAGAAAAAGGAAAGGACTTCCTTAAATCCAGCCTTTCAAGTTTAACCATTTACACTTTCAAGACCGCATGTGCGGAAATGGGGATTGACGTCAGAGATGCCACCACCAAAAAACTTGACCAAATCATCTCCAAATTAGATCAGATGGAAACGGAAATTAAAGCCGGATTCAGCGCTTTGACCAATAAAATGCAGCAAGTTCAGGATTACGATAATATGAATACTATCCTTAAGCTCATTAATGAAGTGAGAACCCCAATCCTTGCTCAAATGACAGTATTAGAGGAAATTGCTTTAAAAGAAAATGATCCTTCAGTTGATCAAGACGCCCTTAAGACGGAAAAAGAAGGCTTCATCGATGGTTTCAAAACCAAATTGAACTTCTATGGCTTATCTAATGAAGTATGGCACTCCACGGAAATGTTAGCGGATCAATTAATATCCC
>CAVAYV010000058.1:0-3812 GCA_963593015.1 bacterium
GCTGAATTTGATACAGGCGCCTCCTCTTCTTTCGAGTTGCTATCAATTCCGGAAGGTGATGATAAACCTTTAAAATATCCACTTATGTTCACAGTGGCAAATGTTGTTATCTTTACTAAGATGGACGCAATCTCTGTTTTTGATTTTGATATTCAAAAAGCCGAAGAACGTATCCTTAAATTGAATCCAAACACTAAGTTCTTCCCCGTTTCTGCCAAAACTGGCCAAGGCATTGATGAATTGGCCGCTTATCTTCTTAAAGAAGTTAAAACCTATCAGGCAAAATAACTACACATAAAAACCATGATTTTCAATATATCTATGGATACGTTTGGAGGCAAGCATGAACGCAGGTAAAAAAGCAGTCATATTTGTCGTTTCCTATTTAGGCGTCACAATTGTCGGAGGTCTTGTAATTTTCGGGTTATTCTTTAAGGCGATAGTTAATGGTGTTTACTCCAATAGATACCAAGAAACTAACTTTTCTCCATATACAAAATGGGTAAATGCTGATTATTCAACGAGAATATACTGCATGAATTGCAAATACGGTGGATATGGCTATACAACAATTAATGGTCAAGAGGAATTTTTTTGCTGGACGACATGTACTGGCTACAACAATACCTGCAAAAACGATAATATGGTCTTTTATTTCCCCCAAATGCGATGAATCCATAAGGATGGTTGAAACGGTAAACGCTTCAAAAAAATGATGAACTAACTCTCAAGCCTTATAGAGTCGATACAATAATTTCAAATAATTGGTCAGAAAAATTTTCTAAAGCAGAGTTTAACAGTGAAGATATCGATATGCGTTATTCTTTTTTGACAAAAATATACAGTCCTGAGTTAGATCTTAAATTCAAAATAAACTACTCTGAAGAAAAAATGATGGTGGTTATAAGATGCATGCATATTTCAACAACGAATTGATAGAAGCAGCTTTTACCGACAAAACTCATATAAAATTGACCATTAACGATTCTATTAGCGAAGGATCATGGTCATTTGCGAAAGAAAACTATTATTTAAAATTTACTAAAGATGACTTAATTGGTAAAGAAGGTGAGACGCTCACGTTCAAAACCAAAGTTGAGTATTAAAAATGGTTAGCGATTATGCTAACCATTTTCCTTTTATTTTTCTACGACTATTTGTCCATCTTTTACGTCAACTGTGAACTTGTTTTTCGTATCAATCTCACCTTTGATGATTGCAGTAGCAAGTACGGTCTCAATTTTGTCTTGGATGAATCTCTTGATTGGTCTAGCACCGAAATTTGGTGAATAGGATGAATCAAGGACATATTTTCTAAGATTGTCAGTAAATTCGACGGAGTAGAATTGATTTTCAAGTCTTTCCTTGAGTTCGTTCAACATTTTATCAACGATCTTTAGTTGGACATCCTTATTTAACGGATTGAAATATACTATCTCATCAATACGGTTAAGGAATTCAGGCTTAAATGTATGATGGAGCAAATCTTCAACCTTCGAGTTCTCTCCGTTAAGGATATATTCGCTGCCCAAATTGGATGTCATGATAATGATTGTATTCTTGAAATCTACTAAGTGGCCTTGAGAATCAGTTAAACGGCCATCATCAAGTATTTGCAATAGAAGGTTGAATACTTCAGGATCAGCTTTTTCAATCTCATCAAAGAGAACGATTGAATATGGATTCCTACGCACCTTTTCAGTAAGCTGTCCTCCTTCTTCATAGCCAACATAGCCGGGAGCTGCACCAATTAAACGTGATACAGAATATTTTTCCATATATTCAGACATATCAATACGGATAATGTTGTTTTCGTTATCGAAAAGAGCTTCCGCCAACGCTTTCGCTACTTCAGTTTTACCAACACCGGTAGGGCCTAAAAACATGAAGGACCCGATAGGTCTATTAGGATTTTGAATACCAGCTCTTTGACGAAGAATAGCGTTAGATACTAATTGAATGGCATTGTCTTGTCCAATGACTCTCTTTTGAAGGGTTTCCTTTAAATCAAGGACCTTCTCTTTATCTCCTTTAGAAATTCTTGATACAGGTATGCCCGTTCTTTTTGCAACAATCTTTGCAATGGATTCAGAATCAACTATTTCATCAACAAGTCTTTCCGTATCGTTGGTAGATTCGGTTATCTCTTTGATACGTTTCTCATATTCAGGAATCGTTTGATACTGAAGTTTTGAAGCTTTTTCGAAGTTCCCTTCTTGGAAATAGTTGGCAAGTTCTACTTTTGCTTCTTCTATCTTGTTTTTAAGATCTTTTGCTTCTTTGATTTGGGCTTTCTCTTTTTGCCATTCAGCAGTTAATTTACTAGATTTATCTTTGTATTCAGAAAGTTCTTTATCAAGCTCAACTAAACGTTTCTTTGAAGAATCGTCATTTTCTTTCGTAAGCGCTACACGTTCGACCTCTAATGAGCGAATCTTGCGGTTTGTTTCATCAAGTTCAGTTGGCATTGATTCAATTTCAACCTTGATTCCTGCACATGCTTCATCAATCAAATCGATTGCCTTATCTGGTAAGAAACGATTAGTGATGTATCTATTAGATAATGTCGCAGCAGAAATGAGTGCGTTATCAGTGATTCTAACGCCATGGTATGACTCAAATCTTTCTTTTAAACCACGAAGAATCGTAATTGTGTCTTCAACTGTTGGCTCTTCGATCATTACAGTTTGGAAACGTCTTTCAAGAGCGCGGTCTTTTTCAATGTATTGTCTATATTCGTTTAATGTTGTCGCACCGATGCAATCGATTTCCCCACGAGCAAGCATTGGTTTTAACATATTTGACGCATCCATTGCGCCATCTGTTCTGCCTGCGCCAACGATTAAGTGAATCTCATCAATGAAAAGAACTATCTTGCCATCTGATTGTTTGATTTTATTTAGGACAGCCTTCAAACGTTCCTCAAATTCACCACGATATTTAGCGCCTGCAATAAGAGCACCCATATCGAGTTCGTATATTTCTTTGTCTTTTAATGTAGCAGGGACATCGTTTTTGACGATTCTTTCCACAAGCCCTTCTACTATTGCTGTTTTGCCAACACCTGGTTCGCCAAGCAAGATAACGTTGTTCTTTGTCTTTCTTGCTAATATTTGTATGACCTTGCGAATTTCTTCATCACGGCCAATAACTGGATCTATTTTCCCGTTTTTTACATCCGCATTAACGTTGCGGCCAAATTTATCAAGGATGTTTTCATCTTGGGAATAGTCTTCCATTCCATTCATTTCATTCATAATTTAAAACCTCCTATTTTCAATTCCTTTAGCAGGAACACCATTATTATACTCATTCTTTTAGCACTCGCAAGTCTTGAGTGCTAATTCTTGCTAAATAATGTTTCCTATCATTAGATAGAAATTTGCTGAATAAGTAATTTATTACTTGTTTTTTTCGACATATATCGCTTTAATATTAGCGGACTGTATAGGTTTGAAAGTCGAATTATATTTATGGAAAAGAAATTAATTATTGTCAGCGCACCGCCAGCAAGCGGCAAAACATATGTATCAAAGAAATTAGCCGAATCATTGGAACATGTTACATATTTAGATAAAGATAGCTTAGTTCCTCTTAGCAATGTTTCATATAAGATTGCAGGTCTTCCAGTTGAAAGAGAAGGCGAATTCTTTAAAAAGAACATTCGTGATGTTGAGTATGATGTCATCCTAGAGATGGCTTTTACTGCTTTGCATTATGAAGATATCGTTTTAATTAACGCTCCATTCACAAAGGAAATACATCACCCAGAGTATATTGAAATGTTAAGAAAGAAACTCGCAGAGCAATAC
>CAVAYV010000059.1:0-2800 GCA_963593015.1 bacterium
CTGCTATTATTGGATGAGGTGCTTATGGTTTCGCCGCCATTGCCACCGCTGCATTTGGTGAGTCCAACGGATAATCCGACGACAAGCGCAACAATCGCCGCACTGCAAGCGCCAACGATGATCTTGTTCCTTTTCGGGGCTAAGAAAGCCGCGACTTTGCTCCCTTTCGTGCCTTCTTTACTTTTAATCCCCGAATAAGAGGAATCCTTCTTTTCAAAATCTTTATTTTCATTTTCTTCCATATTAATAAACTCCTTACAAACAAGCGCGATTATAAACTTTATTTAACTTTTTTGATATCAAAACTTTATTGGATTCTCAAAAATATACAAAAGCATTCATGAAAACCGAAAACAAGATTTAGAGAAAGAAGAAAGCTTAAAAGTAAAAACATGTTGGTACAGCGAAAAATCTTCACCATTCACTTTGATAAATCTTTTTCATTAGGTATCGGGTCTCGCGAAAGATGGATTAAATCCTATTTTATTTTTATTCATATTTGCTCAAGGAAATAATTGAAATAAGTCGTTTCTTCGTAAATTATGTTTATTTCCGTTTGCAACCGAGATTTATAATCCGCTATTCAATTAATCCAAACACCAAAACAAATCATCCAAGGTTTTGCCTAGAACTTTGCAAATTTGGATGCATAGATTCAAAGAAGGGTTGTAGTCGCCTCTTTCAATCATGACAATTGTTTGCCTGCTTGTGGAAACTTTATTCGCAAGGTCTTCTTGAGTCATTCCTAGAGCCGCCCTTGCCGCTCTCATCTTATTGTTCTTCATTTTTATTTATAACCACGAAATTCTTGATTAAAAGATTGACCGCTATAGTTATATTGAAAATAGCCGTAGCAAAATACATAGTATTAGAAGTCAATTGCCCATCATTAACCAAGCTAGCGCTGTTGGATATACCCAAAGACAAATTAGCGATTCCTATCGCAAGATAGATACCTACAAAACTTAGAATTTCTTTTTTATTTTCAAAATTAACAAATGAATCATTCCATATCAAATACAATACTAAAATAAAGCTAACACCTACCAAGCCATACATAGATTCAATCAAAAACGACGAAAAGGAAATAGAAAAGAAGGTATCAAGCAAACCAATCGTAAATATATAGGCAACAAAAAGGAAAAGCGAAATCAAACAGCCTAAAAGGTGCACCTGAATTTGTCTTTCATCGAGGTTTTGAAAAGTGCGTCCGTTCTTTTTGCAAAATAAAGAGTATATAGGCAAAAACACTAAAATAACTGAAACACACAAACAGGAAACCGCAGATCCAAAAGTATTATTTGGGCTATCAATCGGCAAAATCAAAAGCAATATGCCTAAAACCATTAATAAAATGCCAAAGGCGAAAGAAATGATCGCTTCCGCTAAGAAGATTTTTTTAACATCCATACCTATTCTCCTTGAACGCAATTTCCAGAATTGAACCAATAGATTCCGGGACCCCAAATTTCTTGGGTCATCGTTGCACCTTCGCCTTTATCGAACGCCTTCAGTATTGCAAAGTTAGTGAAAACAAAGGCACACAAAACTCCAACAACCACACCAGTTTCGGCTGCGACTGCGCTTAAAATCGCTGTTAGCCCAGTTGAAGCAGCGCTTCCGATGCTTATTGCAGATTCAATATCTTTCATCGTTTGATGATTGAAATAAACTTGGTATCCCCACCAAAACATTTTTCCGTGAGTTGCCATGTTTTTTCTGATAATAAAACTAGTTTTAGATTTTTAACTTGCTTTCGATCAACAAGATGATCTATTTCAGGAAGTTCATCGCTAGTTGAGATTGCCATTTCATCTGCAATCAATGCATCTTCCTGCCATTGATTGAGTAGAGCTTTGTTTTTCAAATCATCCAAGGAATACTTTGAAAGAAAAGCATTATTTTTGAAAAAATAATAATTAAAATTATCTACAAAATTGGCTTCTTCTTTTAGAATTACAGATGCATTAAGGCTTATGTTCTCACTAGAATAAGAAAGCGAATTTTCCTGATTTAAATCTTCAGAATTAAAATTGCAATTTAAAACGCAAATCAAGGAGCTTAAACAAACAATGATTTTTTCCGATACACACATTTCATATGTACCTCCCACACAATTACTATAAGATATAGCCTAATTTTTTGTCAAGTTTATTTGTCTTTTTGGCAATTTTCTTTGACTTTTTGCTTACCGTCCCTGCAAACAATGCCATTCATACCAAATTACACAAACTTATTTGTCACTCTCAGTTAACGATGCCATTTTTCTATTTTTGTTCAAATCGGCATCGTTAAATGCTCTTCATCTGGCATTGTCTCTTCAATATGAGGTATTTTAAATTGGAATAAGAAGACAAAATTTATGAAAAAGTTGGCAAATAGCCAACTCTTGATTTCCATGTCTAAAGTATCATATATTGATACGATTTTAGCACCCTAAGCATTAAACCATGTAAGATTTTAGCACCCTAAATGTAATCGTGTAGATTTTTAGCACACTTTAGCACCCTTGTAAAAATATCGATGTTATCGATAAAAATTGTTAATTAAGTATGAATTTAATTTTCCTTAACATTGGATACAGTTCAATTTTCATTTACTCAACTTTTTTGGATACTCTTGTTTTACTAACTTTAATTCGCCATTTTTCAAAAGATATTCTTTACTAAAAGTCACAATTTTTTCATCAAGTTTTATATGACTAATTAAAATTATCGTTTTATTTATATTACTTAAGAAGATAGTGATATCATTGATTGTCTTTTCATCAAGATCGTTAAAAGGCTCATCAATAACTAAA
>CAVAYV010000060.1:0-2284 GCA_963593015.1 bacterium
CGATAGCTCAATGCCTTGCATAGTAAAATTATCTTCCTTACCTGAAGACTGGCAGCAACTTGCCAAAACTATTTATGAAGCGTATAGCGAAAACGGCGTGCAGGCTAATGACATTAAAAATATGCTTTTAAAAGTCTGCAAATCTAGCCCGACTGATGTTTGCCAGATCACAAACCCGCGTTCAGGCGAAATAATCGAAGAGCTTTACACGCCAGAAGACAAATTGTTGGCTGGCGATGTTTTATATGCCATCTTAGCTGAAATGAGTAATGCCAACGAAAAGCCAGAAGAAAGCAATAACGCTTCTCAAGACAATGGCGATGAGAGCGAGACTCAAAACAACGATGGACAAAAAGAAGACACAGCTTCATCTTCTGAAAACAAATCAGAAGGTAAAGACGAATCTGACGAAGCTTCAGAAAATGCCTCGGAAGCCCCTGACATCAGACAAGACGCAAACGATGCTAAATCTGGGCAAAGCGAAACAAAACAAGGTGCAGCTTCCAAGCCAACAGAAGCATCTTCAGAGATGCCAAATGAAGAGACTAATAGTAGCAAGCAAGACAAAGCTGCAACACCAAAACGAACTTGGCGCGAAAGAGTAAGAAAAGGCTTGATTGATGCCGGTTATTCAAAGGACGAAGTACGCACTATTCTATCGAAAGTAAACGCCAATAAAATAAAAAGCTAACGGAGATTACAAAATGATAGAAAAATATTTATTAGAAGACGAAGAGTCCGATTTTACGCTCAAAGCACAACGCAGGGCTTTAGATTGCAAACGCGTGGCGGAATTGGCCAGAAGCGCAGCCGAAAAAGCAAAGCAAGACAACCGTTTAGACCTCGCAACAAAATTAGAGCAAGAAGCCGAAAGTTTAGAAAAAGCCGCGAAAAATTGGAATACCGACGCAATTGAAGACGACGAAGAGGCAGAGCTTGTTTTGGATATATTTGGCACTAAAGGCAGTCCAGCTAAGCCAATCTCACAAAAAGACAAAGTAAGAAAACCTACAGTCGATGAGATAGTTGATATCATTTCCGCTTTATCGGCAGACGATCAAGCCTCAGCCATACAGGGTCTGCAAGACATTTTAGACGATTCAATAAGCATTAATGAAGCCTTTGAAGGAAAAAGCCTCAGAGAGCTTTCAGACGATGAATTCGCTGACGGCATAAACGCAGTATTAGATCTTGTCGATAGGATCCAAGAGCCTGATTATATTGATTCAGATGACAAAAAGGTGCGCAAAGCCAAAATACAAAGTTTGGCTAATGACCCAATAGCCAACAGAGAGCTTGAAATAGAAGATAATATTTTGCTTCAAAAAGATTTTCAAAAAACAAAAGCCCGTCAAAAAGAGCTTGATAAATACACGAAGTACAAAACTATCGACCAATTCAAAATAAATTTCTACAGATCGATAAAAGACCAAGTCGAAAGAGTCGAAGACGATGAGGAAACCTATGCCAGAATAAACGCGCCCATGGATGATGCAGGTGTTATCCGGCCGGGAGAAAGACTAAATGATCTTCCTGGTGATATCCCAAGCGTAGACCTGTATTTCGATAGATCCGGTTCTTGAGACGCGGATAAGCAGGCTGTTATGATAGGCAAAGAAGCCGTAGCTACGATAAAGCAATTCGCAGACAGAGGTGAGATAAAGATGAATATCTATTATTTCTCTTCTGTTCTCACCACCAATGAAAATGATCCATACCTTGGCGGCTGCACTAACGCTTGAAATAAAATAATTCAAAACATAAAACAAAATAAGATAAAAAACGTCGTTCTGATGACAGATACCGATATGGACGATCAGGCTCGTGCCTCAGGCGCGTGCGTAGTGCCAGGTGAAGTGTGAATAATCTGGAGAGACCAGCAAGGTAGCCAAGAAATAGCCAAAAAACTCCGTGGCAAGCGCGGAAACCATCAATATTCTTTCACAACGAATGAGAATGATTAATGAAAGCAGAGCTTCAAGCTCTGTTTTTCTTTTGGCTAAATTATGATGATAGCCGAACGTTTTACTTTTCCTTTCAAAAAGCGGACGGCTATCCCTAAATCGTATAATATCTTAGGAGATAAACCATATGAAAATAAAGAAAAAGAAAAAGCCTTATTCCTCTATGTATATAGGCAATACAGATCCGAAAATGAATATCGATTTCTTCAATTTTCATGCTGGGACTTTCGATAAAGACGCTGGTGGCGAAACCTGCGGCGAATGTGAGACAGGCGAATTGACAGAAGCTAAGAGATATGTTAGAAGATATTATATAAAGC
>CAVAYV010000061.1:0-8404 GCA_963593015.1 bacterium
GGCGATGACTCTCTACAAAATCTCTTGCACCCTAGGTTGCCAAATAGAAGACCTATTAGAGGATAAAAAAACACTATAAGAAACTAGGAATCTATTTGAATCAATGTTCCTTCATTCCCGAATATCCAGAATTTTGTGGAAAGAGCTTATAGTCAACGTAGCAACTCATAGAGATTACTCTATAGCGGGAACAGATATACAAATTAAAATGTTTGATGATAGATTCATAATTGATAGCAAGGCACATTCGCAGGTACTGTAACAGAGACAAATATTAATGTTAAGAGCACCAATTTCTCTAAAAACAAAGCCATTGCCGCCTATATGAAGGAATACAAATTCGTTAAAGATTTCAATGAAGGCGTCAAACGTACAAACCGGGAAATGGATGAAGCTAATCTTTCTTCCTCAACCTTCAAAAAGGAAGATTCTATGACTGCCGCTACTATTAAAAATTATCTATTTAAAGAAGATATCCTTATAGATGTCCCTACAAAGGAAAATGATGAAGATTTAATTATCAAAACCATGAAAAAAACTCTTGAGTGCAAATGAGCAACAATAGCAATTTCGGTGATGTATTTTATCTTTAGAATGAAGATTTGCGAAAAATCTCAATTCTCCAAGCAAGTCAAACGCGCAATATAAACCCCATTAATTACTAATCAGGATTTGGATGGGTCTTCTTTTTTGACGATATTATCTTTCTTGCAGGCATCGCCAAGAAGTCTTTTCGCACGGCGCAAAGATAGATCGCTTCTAACCTTCAAAAGCGATGGCAATTCCTTATGCACCTCAAATTCGCTTAGATCGCTGATAGGCAAGGGCGTATCCTTATAGTCTTTAGGATCCAAAGCGAAATATACCTTAAGCCTTTTGCCTCCGATTGTTATTTTGGCATAGGCTTTCTTGTGGAGTCTAAAGGTGTCTCCACTCCAAGAGATACGGCTTTTTAAGCCATAGGCAAGGCACTCTTTTTTCAATTCTTCGTAATTCTTTTTTAGCCTACTATCCCCTTTGGATAATTTCTCTAAGAAAGAAGGCCCTTTCTTTCTTTTGCTTTTAATCGTATACCATGATGAGTCTTCTATACCATTTGAATTATCGACATCATCAAGCTCATCTTCGATTTCATTAGATTCATCATTAATCTCTTCGTCTACCGTAATTTCTTCTTTGGTTGTGACCGCTTCTTCTTGTTCTTTAAGCGTGACCACTTCTTCTTGTTCGCTACATTTAGTGACGACATAGTCATATTCTGACTTCTCATATTTTTCTATTTTGTCTTCCTTAGCGAATATAGGGAGCAAAGACGCGAAAATCCAACAAAGCGCGGAAAGAAAAACGAAAATAGGCGTTAGGATATACCCTAAGCCTTTATAGACCTCATATTTACTAACGTAAGCGATCACTTCCTCTTCGCTCATGATGGAATATTCTAAAGATCTCGCTAATTCTTTGTTACTGACGACTAATAAGCAAAGCGAAGAAGATAGAATAATCAAAGCAGGGATTATCTTAATGATTAGACATTTCTTTTTGCGTAAGAAGGTAAAAACCAAAATCATTGAAATAAACCCAATCAATAGCAAAATAAAGGCCGCCAATGAGACTGGTGATATCCGATTCATCTTGCCAGTGAGATTAAATAGCTCATTGCCATCAGAAGACAAAATCACCGTATTAGCGAACATAAAGGAATAGGTGGGCCAAATATAGCATTTGATCCCTGATACCGTCGCTTCCGCGCCTGGCGCGAATAGCGTCCCAAAAGCTACAATGCCGAAAGCGAATGCCAAAATATACAACACATACGCGAATATCGGGATGCGCTTCTTCTTTTCTCCTTCAACATAGTAACGTTCTTCCTTTTTGAGATTTGTATCCTCTTTTTGCGTGGTTTTTTGGATATTTTCCATGATATTCACTCCTTGAAGTGTTTTTGTGATTGATAAGAAGCTTATTTGAAGCTAATTTAAGGAACCGCTGCCAGGAGCATTGCTTTCCTATGCAGCCGTTCGTCCTGCGTTCTTTTTTTGATTGAGGCACAGAGCGCCCGGCGCCGCCGATTTTTGTATAGTTTCACGAAATAAGTGGGGACAGATTTCATGCTCCACAAGAGCGAGTCCCATGGAACAAGGGAAACAAGACAATATATTGGAGTTTATAGAAGAGAACAGAACGGCGGCGCCAGGCATCTATTGCAAATCCTTGGGGGTAATCAAGGATTAACAACCTAAGTGAGGAATTTGGCTGTCTGCCAAATCATGAAACAAAGCCTTGATGTCGTTTTCGCTCATCGCAAGGTGAATGTGGGGCGAGCGCAATTGGTGATATACCCTGAAGAATTTCGGGTGGTCGAAACATCGCCAGAGCTACTTATGGTATAGAACATGTTTCCACTTCTAAACGTTCTCGTCCAATACCATCCGCAGTTGTCGCTGTCGTTTTGCGCGCCGCTTGCCCTGGCATAATCCGTGGTCTTGCAGACTCTTGCGGCAGAGTTTGCGAAATATGACGTATTTGTATAATCGGCACTGCTAAGCAGATATATTTTGTCATTGACGTTTTCTGAAACCTTAGTCGTGCCGATCTTCGACTTCTCAGCCGAATTGAACGCCGTCCCTAGAAAAGTCTCGTTTAGCCATGTTCTGATGCTCGATGACTCATAGAGGCTACCGCTATCATCGGAATTAAAGGCGACCCCTTGTAAGAGGACACCGCAAATGACCGTAAAAACACCGTTATCGGTATCTGATTCCAAAACTTTCCAGGAAATCGGCTCTACTTTGAACCAATATTTTGTGTTTTTAACGATGGTGTCGCCGTCATCGAACTTATAATATGCGCTATAAAGGTTGGTGGGGGTATAGCTAGCATAATAATCGCCGTCTAGCAGATACCAGCCATTGCTTTCGGCCGCGCTTAAGGCATCGAGCTTGCTGATTGTCGCACTATCCGAAACCCTGGTCTGCGGATACCTGCCAAAGCTGAAGCTAGTGCCGGCGGTAAGCTTTTCCCACCTCGCGGTAATAGTGAAATCGCCAGTCAGATTCGCGTAGGTTCCTGATAGCGGGAATTCCTTGCCATTCCCATCGTAATATCCTAAGAAAACATAGGCACGATCATCATAAGACGGCTCTTCAAGGGTGTAGGTTTTCCCTTCTTTTGCCATTAAGGTATACAAAGTTCCTTGGCTAGTGGTCCCGACACCGTTATTGACCGTCATAGTAAAGGCTTTGCCGAATGTGGCTCTGACCACGAACCCGCCTTCTACCATGCTCTTGGTGACGGCATATGTGCCATCTTTGCCATCACTGTTGCTGATAGATGAGCCGTTCATCGTCGCGGAAATGAATTTATATCCATCGTCAGGGACGAAAGAGAAAGTGACCTCATCCCCGACTTTCGCGCTTCCTTTGTCAACGGTGACGTACCCATTGGTCGAAGGGAGGATTGTGTTGGAGTAAGCGGTGTCGCCTTGGTCGCCCTTGTCGCCTTGGGCGCCTGCTTCGCCTTTAAGGTTGCCGGCCTTGGCCCAAGCGCCGCTTGCCTTTATATAGTAATCAAATGTTTCGGTGTCGATGTAGGAGTCGCCGTCTTTGCCGTTGTCGTTGCTTGGCGCGCCGGATCCGCTCAATAAGGACGATCCGTCTTTTCCGTCGGCTCCGTCCTTTCCGTCGGCTCCGTCTTTGCCGGCCTCGCCTTTGTCGCCTTTCTCGCCCTGGATGCCCTGATCGCCCTTCTCGCCTTGGGCTCCGGTGTCGCCTTTGTCGCCTTTGGCTCCGGTCTCGCCTTTGGCCCCGTCGGCCCCTTTGATGCTGCCTTTTGACACCCAAGCGCCGTTCTCTTTTACGAACAGCTCGTAGCTTGTGGTGTTGATGTAGGCGTCGCCGTTAGAGCCGTAGTCGGACCCCGGGTCGGCGGTTCCGCTCAGAAGCGAGGAGCCGTCCTTGCCGGCCGCGCCGGTGTCGCCCTTCTCGCCGTCGGATCCGTCGGAGCCGTCGGCGCCTTTGATGTTGCCGGCCTTGGTCCACCCGCCGCTGCCCTTGACGTAGAAATCGAATGTCTTGGTGTCGATGTAGGAGTCGCCGCTGGAGCCCAAAGAGCTGTCGGGGGCGCCCATCCCGGTCAGGATGGAGGAGCCGTCCTTGCCATCGGTGCCGTCAGTGCCGTCCTTGCCGGCCTCGCCGGTATCGCCTTTGTCGCCTTTCTCGCCCTGGTCGCCCTTGTCGCCTTTGGCTCCGGCCTCGCCGGTCGCTCCCGTGGCGCCGGTCTCGCCTTTGGCCCCGTCGGCGCCTTTGAGGTTTCCGGCCTTCGTCCAGACCCCGTCGGCTTTGGTGTAATAGTCGAAATTCGCGGTGTCGACGTAGGAGTCGCCGTCGTTGCCAAGGCCGTTATTCGGAGCGCCGCTCCCGGTATGGACAGACTTGCCGTCATCCCCTTTGTCGCCTTTGGTGCTGGCTTCTCCATTGGCGCCTTTGATGTTGCCTTTTTTGGCCCAAGCGCCATTGGCCTTGGTGTAGAAATCGAAGGTCGAGGTGTCGATGTAGGAGTCGCCGTCGCTGCCCAAAGAATCGGCGGGGATCCCCGACCCCGTCAAAACAGAGCTGCCATCGGCTCCGTCTGCGCCATCGTCGCCCTTGTCGCCCTTGTCGCCTTTCTCGCCCTTCTCGCCTTTGATGCAGCCGGTATAATTCCATGCCCCGTTGGATTTCGTGTATAGATTGTAAGTGGTTAAATCGAGGTAGGTGTCGCCGTCGTTGCCGATTGAACTAAGCGGCTCTCCTTCGGCGGTTATCAGCGATTTGCCGTCCGTTCCGGCATCGCCCTTCTCGCCTTTCTCGCCTTGAGAGCCGGCTGAGCCGGTTGCGCCGGTGTCGCCCTTATCCCCTTTCTCGCCTTTCTCGCCCTGGTCGCCTTTCGCGCCATTGGTGATGCTAAAAGTGAAACTGGTCCCGTCGGAATAAGTCAATGTATAGGTGTCAACAAGACCATTGGTGCTTGTTTTCGTTAAGCCGGTGACCGTGACAGTGCTGCCGTCTTGGCCATCGCTCCCATCGGCGCCTTTGATGTTGCCGGCCTTAGTCCACCCGCCGCTGCCTTTTACGTAGAAATCGAATGTATTGGTGTCGATGTAAATATCGCCGGCATTGCCGGTTTTAGAGCCAGGCTCTCCGATTCCGGTCAAAATCGTGGCTCCGTCTTTGCCGTCTTCGCCTTTCTCGCCCTGCGAGCCAGCCGCCCCATCGGAGCCGTCTTTGCCGTCAGCCCCGGAGTCGCCTTTGTCTCCTTTCGCGCCGGCCTCGCCTTTGATGTTGCCGGCTATCTTCCAGACGCCGTCGGCTTTCACGTAATAGTCAAAGGACTTGGTGTCGATGTAGGAGTCGCCGTCCGCGCCGAGATTCGCGGCAGGGCTTCCTTCGCCTGTCAGGACGGAGCTTCCGTCCGCGCCGTCTTTGCCGGCCGCGCCGGTGTCGCCCTTGTCGCCCTTGTCGCCCTTGAGGTTCCCGATCTGGACCCAGGAGGAGCCGTTCTTGACGTATATGGTCGCGTCATCGGTGTCGATGTAGATGCTCCCGTCCGCGGCATTCCCGTCGCCCGGGGCACCCGACCCCGAATCCAGCGACGTCGCGGACTCGCCGTCCTTGCCGTTGGTGACGGTGAAGGTCGAGGTCGTGCCGTCGCTGAAGGTGATCGTGTAGGTGTCGACCAAGCCGGCGGATGAGGTCTTTTCGATCGAGACCACGGAGCTTCCCGCGTCGCCCTTCTCGCCTTTGTCGCCTTTCTCGCCCTTGATCGTCTGGAGCCATTCCTCGTAGGTCAGCTTCCCGCCTTCCGAGCGGTACTCGCTGTAGAGTGAGTAGGTCTCAGAGCCGTCTGAGCTGCCCCCGATCGCAAGCGTGCATGAGCCTAGACCCAGCCCCAATAAGCTCGCGACGCCGAGAGTCAGTAATCTTTTCGCGTTCATATGTTTTTTCTCCTTCAAATATGCACGCTCAACTGCGTGTTTATTTTTAAAATACCCCCCCCCGGAGAATTGCAACTCAGATGCTCTACTTTTTTTGCTTATGAGATTTAAATATGCACATAAGAACGGCCAAAATATCGTTATCATCGAATGTTTTTTAATTTTAAATTTCTTTTTCCAAACTTATTTTTGCATTTAGACAAAATCTCTTATTTGTCTTTTTTCACCCTTACAATTCGATTTAGGGAAATTTAGTTTTGTCGTTTTTTTTATCAATTTTTTTAATTCTAAAAGAATTAGGAGAGACATTGCTTTTTTGCCTTTTGACAAAAGTAAATTTCTATGAAACTAATTAAAAAAGAGAAAGGGCGACGTTATGCAAAAAAGAAGGAAGAATGTGAATAAAAGAATGAATCTAGGAAGGTTCTTTTTAGCGATATCGATATTAATGGTAGCAATCTCGATATTCTCTCTGTTCGGAGTCGGGGCGGAAGCGAGTGTCGAAGGGATTAAATGCTATATCTATCCCGCTTTCGCTTTTGTGTTTGGGAGTAACCTGGTTTTATCGAGTGATGGAGGCGATTTATATAATCTCACTGGCAAGTCATACCGTTATTCGCCAATCTCTTTAGCGGCTTTCATAATGCTAGTAATAATTCTCATCATCATGTTTATCTGCGCTTTTAGGAATAAGAAGACCAATGTTGTCTTAGGCATAGGGATAACGCTTGCCTTGGTGGGCATTGGAGTAGCCTTGAACTGTGTTAAGGGTGAACTAGCGAATTGCCTTCATGATACTTTATTAAGCGATGAGGAAGTGAAAAGCTTCATTGCCACTTATGATCTTAAGATAGGCTTAGGCTACAGATTATCCTATTCTTTTGCTTTTCTAGGTGCGGCATTCTGGCTATTATCGTTAATCACTATCCCTAGAGACAAACTAAGCATATAAAAATACCTGAGCATATTGCTTGCAAGCGGATTTTTAACGATTAGAATCTTTGATTAAATACGAAATGGTGGGGACCTTTTTACTTGATGGAGGTACCCTTATGCCTAATCTCACCTAAGAAAACGTTACTTTGATTGATGATATT
The DNA here is from genome assembly GCA_963593015.1 of bacterium. Lineage (GTDB taxonomy): Bacteria > Bacillota_I > Bacilli_A > RFN20 > CAG-826 > UBA4951. The sequence goes on from CAVAYV010000061.1 coordinate 7,069, forward strand.
TTTGATATTTCAAAGGAGACGTTTGAGCCATGGATAATAATGATATTCTTTTTGAGATTGAGCGATATAGGAAGCGTATGTTTCTGATGTTTCTCATTTTTAGAATCATCGGGATTATAGCGATACTCGCTGCAATCGCGATGCTAATAATCGCAATCATGAAAGAAAGGCGCTTTTTGATTGGAACCGGGATTGCCACCATCATTTATATCGCCTTTTCTTTAATTGGCGAAAAATTCAAAAACGAATATAAAAAGGAGATTGACCGCAAAGTCGAAAAGTTAGTCTTGGACAAGTATTTCGTGAATTACGAATACGACGATAAATTTGGGATTGATCTCAATCTGTTCTTGCGCCCTGGCTTCTTCGCTAGGCCCTCTAGATACGTCAATCATGGGTATCTGAAAAGCAGCTACAAAGGAGTCAATTTCGAACGGGGCTATTACGACCTCCAAAAGCAAAAAAGAAGTGAAAACAAAGATGGAAGCGAGTTTGTCACTTCTATCTGCTACTCCAAAGGAATCTTCTTCTGCTTCCATTTGGATAACGACAACCATAACATCATCAAGATAACCGAATGGGACGCTAAATACTCCAATATGGAAACCAATAAGAGCCTATGCTCGATGAGCACGAATTTCGGCGCTTTTGACAACGAATTCAAGGTGCTTACCTTAAATGAGAAAGACTCCTACACCTTCTTGACTAGCGAGAGACTAGAAAAGATAATCGAACTATCAAGGAAATACAAAGGGCATCTTTATTTAGCCTACATCGATAGCGACATCTATATCGCCATAAACTCAGATGAGAAGATCGATATCCCGTTCAACAAGAGACTGACGAAAGAGGCTATTGATAAGGCGATATCCTATTACACCTTGCCAATGGAAATAATCGATAAACTGAAGATCGTGGATCTGATGTTTGAGTGAAGATTTAGGCTTTAGTCGACGATTTCTTGCTCTTATTTTTGAGGCAAGCAGCATGGTTTCAAAATATCCCCAATTATCAAGACTTATTTGGGGGTCTTATAAAGTTTTTTAGATTACCGTCAAAGCAAGGGTCTACAAACCCTTAATGTTTTTGTGTTGCTTACGTAATTCCATATAAGTAAAAAGATCAGGATGATGTGAATAATACGCTTATTTGCGCGACGCCGCATAACCGCAAACCATTCCCAACTCTAGTTTTCTTATATTTGGATTATTCCTAATTTCTGCAAGGACTTTAATTTGGGATGTGTTAAGTATTTATAACCCACTTTATAACCCACTAAGACAAGCACGAGGCCGTTGAAGAATTTTGTGTACGGAACCGATGAAGGCTTCCGACC
>CAVAYV010000062.1:0-38685 GCA_963593015.1 bacterium
TGAGTTGGTAAAAATTATTTCATCCTAATTGGTGAAAATTATCTTGTCCTGAACACCCAGTACATAACGCTCCAGGGGCTCAGGCACTCGATGGCCACCATGATGTTCGGCAGGGGCTATGACGTCCGCGCCGTGCAGGAGCAGCTCGGCCACTCATCGATGGGCACGACGATGGCATTCTACATACACTACAGCGAGTCCAAGAAGAAAAAAGACATAGACGACCTGCTATAGGCATTCAACGAATACGGCTGAAATAAGCCATATTTTTTCATTCTCTACCGCCTGATTTTACCCCAAAATTACACTCAAAAAATAAAAAGTGTCGATTTAAACGACACATTCTATCGTTTGGTCGGAACAGTGGGATTCGAACCCACGACCTCCTGGTCCCGAACCAGGCGCACTACCAAGCTGTGCTATGTCCCGAAACGGCGAATTTCTTCGCCGCGTTAATATATCACTTTTTAATATTTTTTAAAAGAGAGTCATTTGGTTGGTTTCGCCTAGGTTATCAAGCGCGCCAAGCTTCTTTAAGTCATCGATATTACGTTCGGAGAGTTTAGTTCGCTCATTAAGATCTTCAATCGAAATGAATTCACCTTTTTTTCTAGCCTCAACGACCGTCAAAGCGGCGGATTCGCCTAAGTTATCGAGAACGCAAAATGGCGGAATCAAAGCCTTGTTCTCCTCATCGACCACAAAGTCAGTTGCATCGCTATGATACAAATCGATATTAGAAAAATGATATCCTCTTTCAAGCATCTCGCTTGCCGCGATCAAACTCTTTAAGATTTCAGCGTCTTTGGGAGAAAAAGCTTTTTTGTCCACGCTTCGAGCCTGAAGCTCAGCGATTTTCTCATAGACGGCTTTTTTGCCCTTGATCATTGTCGCAACATCCCATTTGTCGCAGCGAACTGAGAAATAAATCGCATAGAAATAGAGAGGCATATAAAGCTTATACCAAGCCATTCTGACCGCTCCCATAACATAAGCCGTTGCGTGAGCGCGAGGGAATAAGTATTGGATCTTTCGGCAAGACTCAATATACCATTCGGGAACATTATGTTTCCGCATCTCGGGGACATAAATATCTTCCTTCTTCTTGAATTTGCCATGTCCGTGGCGGACATCTTCCATGATTTGGAAGGATAAAGAAGAATCTAGCCCCATTGAGATCAGATAGTTCATGATATCGTCACGGCATCCGATGACGCCTTCCAAAGTCGTCGTTTTATTGACAATCAAATCTTCGGCATTGTTATTCCAAACATCAGTGCCGTGGCTTAAGCCAGAAATAATCAAAAGGTCATTGAAGGTGGTTGGAAGGGCTTTGCCTAATAATCCTTGAACGAAATTAGTGCCAAATTCCGGTAAAGCGACGGCTCCGGTGACGAAATTCAAAGGATTCTCTTCCATATTGAGCTCTTTTGGCGAAGAGAACAAAGATAAGACACGCTTATCATCCATAGGGATCTCTTTGAAATCTTTATGGGTGATAAGAGTCAATTTGCGTAATGCAAGCGGATCGACGTGCCCTAAAAGGTCAAGCTTTAAAACTTCATCATGCATGGAGGCGAAGTCATAATGGGTGGTCAGCCAATCGCTAGTCAAATCATCGGCAGGATGCTGATATGGCGTGAAGTCAAAAACATCCATGTCTTTTGGAATGACGACGATTCCGCCAGGATGCTGGCCAGTCGTTCGTTTCACGCCTTGGCACTTATTGGCGATCTTGGCGATTTGGGCGGTTGGGATGGTATTAGGGTCAATGCCCATCTTCTCATAATATCCGCGGACATAGCCAAAAGCAGTCTTATCAGCAACGGTTTCGATGGTCCCGGCGCGATAGCAGTTATTCTCGCCTAGCAAAGTTCTAGTGTAGGCATGGGCTCTCGCTTGGTAATCGCCAGGGAAGTTCAAGTCGATATCAGGGACTTTTTCCGCTTTAAAGCCTAAGAAGGTTTGGAACGGGATGCTTTGCCCGTTTTTCAGCATCTTCGTATGGCATTGTGGGCATTCCTTGTCTGGCAAATCAAAACCACTCCGGACATTTTTGAATTTAGGATCGTCATTGGCCCATTCAAAATGCTTGCAATTCGGGCATAAATAATGCGGAGGGAGAGGGTTTACCTCGGTAATATCTGCCATAGTGGCGGCGAAGGAAGAGCCAACCGATCCTCTAGAACCGACAAAATACCCATCCTCATTTGCTTTTTTGATAATGCAATGGGCAATGTAATAAGTTACGGAATAGCCGTTTCCAATAATACCTTCAAGCTCGGAATCCAAACGTTCTTTTACTTTCGGGTCAGGATTATCGCCATAATGCAAGCGAAGATTGTCATAACAAATCTCTTTTAGCCTCGTCGCCGAATCTGGCAAGTTTGCATTAGGAGGGAAAGTCCCCATCTTGACTGGCTCTAAGACGCCAAGCTGACTGGCGATTTTCCTAGTGTTGGTGATAACGATTTCCTTGCACTTATCCTCAGGAAGCCATTTTTTGAAGCTATCCATCATTTCTCTGGTGCTTCTAAAATGCTGATCTGGGTTATCAAAACGCGGAAGTTTTGCGCGGAAAGGAGGGTTCAAAGGATGGCTGCCATTGCCTATTGCTTTGGCTTCGACGTAAACATCGCGGCAGATCTTGTCTTCTGGGTTGACATAATGGACATCGCCCGTTGCGCAAACTGGAATTCCTAGCTCATCCGCGGCCTGAACGATGATTCTAAGCAATTCCAAAAGTCTTTCATTGGTGAGATCTTTGATATTGACCAAATAGCTATAATTCTCAAGCGGCTGAATCTCGATATAGTCATAGAAAGACATCGTTTCTTTGAGCTTATCGTAAGAATCGTAGGTCGCGCTTCTAAAGACTTCGCCATTGAAGCAAGCGCTTCCGAATAAAAGATTCTCCCTTAATCTATCTAGCTCAGACTTTGGAATCTTTGGCAAATCCGCCAAATAAGTGGTGTTGCTCATGGAGATCAAGGCGTATAAATCCTTCAAGCCTTGAGGGTTTTTCGCAAAGGCGATCATATGGGTGCTACGAATGTTTTTGTAGAAACTAGAAACGGTTTCTTTGACTAGGTTAGTGAGTTCTTCAATGCTTGCCTGTCCTTTTTCCACTTTTTCTTTTAAAGGGGCAAAACGGAAATAATCTTCGTCAATTCTGAGATTCAATAAATCTTTATGGCGCAGTTTTCCTTTCGGGTTTAGCAACGGGAGCATCGCGGCCCAAACATTCCACAAGCTCTCTGCATCGGCGTCAGCTCTGTGGGCGGCATCTTCTTTATATTCTTGTAGACCGAGGTTTTTATATAACGCCTCAAGATTATGGTAGCGTTTGTCAGGGAAAAGATAGTGGGAAAGAGGCAAGGTATCGATAACCGGGTTATTGAAAGGAGGCAATCCCATTCTCTTACGGGATTCGTTTAAGAAGCCCATGTCGAATGCGGCGTTATGGGATACCAAAATAGCGCCATCGATGAATTTTTCAATCTCAGGCATGATTTCTTCAATGCTGGGCTTATCTTTGACCATATCATCGCTGATATGGGTTTTAAGGACGATGTTTTCAGGGATTTTGACACCAGGATTGATCAAAGAGTCGAAACGTTTGCTGACGGCGCCGTTTTCAATCATGACCGCGCCAAATTCAGTCATCCGGTCGAACATCGAAGAAAGACCGGTAGTTTCTGTATCGAAAACTACATACTTGGCCTCGCTAAGCAAAATATCGCTAGGATTGAAAACATATTTCGGAAAGGGATCGAACATATAGAACTCGCATCCATAAAGAATATGCAATCCCGTGGCCTTACCGGCTTTTTGGGCATCAGGGAAGGCTTGGATGTTGCCATGGTCAGTGACAGCGATGGCATCCATTCCCATATTTTTGGCCAATGCGCAGTATTCGCTCATCTCCCCTAAGCCGTCCATTGCAGACATTTTGGTATGCAAATGAAGCTCGACGCGCTTTTCTGGCTCTGGGTCATCGCGCAATGGCTTTGGAGGAAGCTTCTCATAGGAATCGATAGTCACTAGCTGCTCGCCAGTGTACTTATCAGGGCCGACTCTTCCTTTGATCAAAACATAATCGCCTTTTTTAAGCCCATTGATTTCATCGGCGTTCAAAGAGAATTTGCTTTCAAAAGCCTTCATGTTTATGGCACTCACATCATCGCCGATGGAAAAGGAGCCTGACACCGTTCCTTTGCGCGTCAATTTGGTTTCGGCGCTGAAAATAAAACCCTTAAATGAAACATTCACCATTTGCAAAGAATAAAGCTCTTTGATGGAATTGATCTCCAAATAATTTCCCTTTCGCGAAAATCTTTCACGCTTGAGATTATTAAGATATTCGATTTCCGCCGCTTTTTGGTCTTGTTCAAATTTTGCTTCGAAATCTATTTCTTCAGTCGGTTTATTCTCTTCTTTCGTTTCCGCTTTCTCTACTTCTTCTTTTTTCTTTATCGCGGTGCTGAATGATGGCTTTTCTCCAAGAATCAAATTGAAGCCATAATTGGCGAATTTGCAAATATCGTTCATCTCATCTAAGACATCATAAAAATTATCTTTTTGAGAAAAATCTTTTGCTTTTGCGTAGATATTTGAATTATCTAGTTCCAATTCAAAAGGAGAATCCACATGGTAATTTCTAAGATACAAAGCCTTCAATAAACGCTCAATATGATAGATATTCGGAGTTTCGCCATAAGAGAAAGCGATGTTGCATTTGTAATTGACTCTGCTAATGGCTTCCCTGAAATCCATCAAAAGATCAAAATCCCAAAGGGTTTCTTTGCGGATTTCCATCAAAGCGCAGCAAGGGTCATTTGGGGCATGGGAAACCTTAAGGAATGACATGTCAAAATCTTCAACATTAGATAAACCAATCGACTTTAAAAACTTCTCCATTTTGCTTTGCATATTTTCCCCTCCCATCCTTGTCTTTTGTTTTAGATTATTCGAATCACGTCTTTGATGGTGATAAAGACCGCCAAACCTATCAAAAGGATAAAACCGACCATCGACATAATTCCTTTGGCTTTCTGAGGCACTTTCTTTCTGGTGATTGTCTCCAGCAATGTTACGGCTAATCCCCAGCCATCAAGCCCAGGGAATGGCAATAGGTTGAAGATAGCGAGATTCAATGAGATAAGTCCGCCATAATAGAAGAAAGTCTTGCCCCAACCCATATAGTTGGATAGCTGCGACAGGCTCGATCCCATCGCGACAACCCCGCCAATATTATTGAAATTGAAGGTGAACAAAGAACCTAAGCCTTGTCCGATCATCGCAAAGAAATTGCACCAATTCTTGCATCCATTCAACAATCTAGTGCCAAAAGGCGCCCAATATTCATTGCTCTTCGTTTTGAAACTATCGGACCAGCCATTCGAATCATGGGACAAGGTCAAAGATTTGCTCGTTCTGCTTGATACGATATGCCCAGAATTCTCAAGGCTGACAAAAGAGAATTTCATGGAAACGGAAATCTCATCGTCATTAGCTATTTTAATGGCGCCGCTAGAAAAATCCGGAAAATATGTCACATCCATTTCCTTAGCCAAAGAATATTTCGAATCCGACGTGGATTCGCCACACAAATAGTAGGTCAAGCAACTCGATATGCTGGTGGCGCTAGATTCGCTTGCGGGATAAAACAAAACAACGACATTGTATTCCTTGCCTGTTTTGCTATTAGTCAAAGTAGCGTCGCTATCGACGATAAAGCCATATTTGGATTGATCGGTGGAAACTGCTAGCCCTGAGGAGATGAATCTCTCATCGCTAGTCAGAGGGAAAGCTTCGCTCCCTTCTACATAGAACCCATAAACCCAAGGATGGCCTTCATGGCTCCCAATCGTCAAAGTGCCATTGTTGAAGGTGATTTTTTCAGAAGTTATGCTGGTGCTAGAAGTTGAAATATCGGTGGCTACAAAAGATTGATAAGTCTCGTAGGCTGGGAAAGAAAGAGAATAAATCAGACAGAAAACGAAAGACAAAATAAGATTGACGGTAATGCCGGCGACTAAAACCAAAGCCTTTTTCCAAGGGGCTACCCCTTCTAAGCTTCTTTCCTTAGGAATATTGGCAAAGCGGTCGTCCTCGTCTTTGTTTTCTTCGTCAGCACCTTCGCCATACATCGAGACATACCCTCCAAGAGGAATGACTCTGATGCTGAATCTGGTCTCGGAGTTTTTGCCTTTATAAGAGAATAATTTAGGGCCAAAGCCAATCGAATATTCATCGCAATAAATATTAAAACGCTTAGCCACAAATAAGTGTCCAGCTTCATGGGAAGAAATCAAAATTCCTAGCATCACTAGTAAAATTATTATTGTTATAAAAGTATGCATCGACTAATCTCCTAGCTTTTTTCTTAGATATTCACGCGTCTTTTTATCTATTTCTTTAATGTTTTCCAAAGTTGGATTGCTAATTTTCGTAACATTATTCAAAGCATCCAAAACGTATCTTTCAATATCTATAAAAGCAATCTTTTCTTCTAAAAACAAATAATCGCATTCTTCCACGGCGGCATTTAAGATGGTGCGATAAGACGTTCCTTTTTTGTAGGCTTCCAAAGCCAAAGAAACGGCAGGATATCTCTCTTTATCAAATTCATGGAAATGAAATGGGCCAAATTCCGAAACGTCATCAACTTCATAAACGTCATCATAAGAGACATTGCCTTCATACAAAGCATAGGCAATCGGACCATGCATATCAGGTTTATTGACCTCGCCTAATATCTTTCCATTCGAAAGCTTTAAGGCGCTATGCAAATAACTTTCATCATGCAAAAGAATCGTGACGTCATCGACATCCCAATCAAATAAAACCGCCGCTTCGATGACTTCAAAGCCTTTGTTGAACATTGTGTCGGAATCGATGGTGATTTTCGAGCCCATCGCCCAAGTGGGATGATTCAAGGCATCGCGTTTGCTCACCTTGCATAGCTCACTACGCTTCAAGTTCCGAAAGGCGCCGCCGCTTGCAGTTATTAAGATTTGTTTTACATTAACGTTTTTTCTTCTAGCGATTTCAAAGCATTTGGCAATCGCAACATGTTCGGAATCGATTGGGTAAAGTTTTCCTTTGCCTTCTTTTAAAAGCTTTTTGATGAAGTCTCCGCCGACAACCAAGGATTCTTTATTGGCAAGGCAAAGAATCTTAGATAATTCCAAAGCTTTCACAGACGGAAATAGCCCTGAAAATCCAACCAAAGCGTTTTCTACCATATCGGCTTTGGTTTCTTCTAGCATTTTTAAAATTCCTTTGTCTCCATAATAGAAAGTGACGTTAGGAAACTGCTCTTTTAGACGGTCATAATCCGTTTTTTCTAAAACAGTCACTTGTTCGATTGAAGGAAAGGAAGAAAGAATTGCAGGGATTTTATTGACTTGGTGACCGACGGATATTGAAACCAAATTAAAATTATCCTTGTCTTTTGCAAAGATGTCCAAAGATTGAGTTCCGATATTTCCGCTAGCGCCCAGCAAACAAACGTTTCTCATAAAGCGAAATTCCAGCCGTTAGTAATGAAAATAAGAAGGATAGCCATGCCCATCGTGGCAAACAAATTGCTATCGATTCTATCTAAAACGCCACCATGCCCAGGCATGATCGTGCCATAATCTTTGACGCCAAAATGACGCTTGATGGCGCTGAAGGACAAATCCCCAAGGACGCCAGAGAACACCGCAACAACCGAGACAAGCAAAATACGATACCATTTATCGGCGGTCAAAGTCGGCAAAACCGGACAGCCATTTATAGCCATAAGCAAGCCCAAAAGGAACGTTCCTAAAATACCAAAGAAAACGCCAATAAAGAAGCCTTCCCAAGTCTTATTTGGTGAGACGCGCGGATTCATTTTGTGCTTGCCAAACAAAGAACCGCCAAAATAAGCGAATGTATCGGTGAACGTCGCGGAAACAAGCATCATTCCGAATAAGCCAAAGCTCCAGAAATATCTGAAATCCCATCTATTCAAAAGTTCGCTTCCAACGGTTCCAGCATAAACATTAGAAGAATAAACTGCATTGTGAGAGAACATATAGAACGGGTAATAGCGAAGCAATAAAAAGCACTGGAAGCCAAAACCCAATAGCAACGTGAAGAAAATAAAATACGCTACATCGTCGATACTGAATTCCTCGTTGGTCACGGTGGCTAAGCAATAAAAACCCAAACCTACGCCAATTGAAATCGGCGAAACGCTGATGCCAGAATAATAGTTTTCCAGGCTGAAATTGAATTCTTTGTTGGCATCTTGGCATTTTTGCCATTCTAGGATATTCCCTTTTAAAACGAACCAATAGACATAAGATAACACCAGTATGTAAGTGAAAGCCCAAACGTACCAAGGATATTTTTTGCCAGTGGCGTGGATCATTTCATAAACCGCTAAAGCGATAGCAATCGTAGCGAAGCCAAATAAGACCCATCCTCCCAAAACCAAGGCCGGAACAACAAGGACAGCGGCGATAATGGCAACGATGACCCTCGTTTTCATCGAGGCTTTGGCTTTATCGCTTATTTCGTTTACCTCAATATGAGGATGCTCTCTTTTACTCATTTTTCAAGCCTCCAAAACGACGATTTCTATCTACGTATTCTTTCAAGCAATCAATGAAGGCGTCTCTTTTGAAATCCGGCCACTTCACTTTTGTGAACACGAATTCGGCATAGGCGCATTGATAGAGCATATAATTCGATAAACGTTCTTCGCCAGATGTGCGAATCATCAAATCGACATCAGGCAAGGAATGCCACAAATAATTCTTGTAGCTACTTTCATTAACGTCATCAAGAGAGATTTTATTGTCTTTATATTCTGTAGCGATCTTTTTAGCGGCTCTGACTATCTCATCTCTCCCACCATAATTGAGGCAGATGTTAATTACGTAATTACCGTTATTCTTAGTTCTTTCGATGGATGTCTCGCAAATCTTTCTCGTTTGTTCTCGGATTCTTCCTAAATCGCCGGAAACAAGGATTTTTGTGCCAACGCTATCGAGATAATCTATTTCTTTCTTGAAAAACATCTCGAGATAATCCATCAAGTGGTCGATTTCCTCTTGAGGGCGGTTCCAATTTTCCGTGCTGAAAGCATAGAAACTCATGTATTTGATATTGAATTCACGGCAGGCTTCAAAAATTTCAATAATGCGATTGCAGGCTTCCTTGTGTCCTAAATGGCGTGGAAGGCCTCTTAATTTTGCCCATCTCCCATTCCCGTCCATAATGAAAGCGACGTGGTCTAATTTTTTTGTTAATGTGAACTCATTTTTCATACTCAATGATTATATATCATTGCCTTCCTTTTAACTAGTGATTAGAAAGAGGAGAGAAAATCACTAAATGTAAGAAAAAAGTGACCATTTAGGCCACTTTTGCAAAGATATTTTAAATTGAGAGGATTTCTTTTTGCTTAATGGCAAGAAGTTCGTCGATTTTCTTATTGATGACGTCAATCTCTTTTTGGACGTCCGCTTCGACTCTTTCTTTATAGTCGTCGCTCATTGTGTCGTCTTCTTTGATTAAATCAAGAAAGTCGCGGCGAATATTGCGGACGCTGACTTTAGCTTCATCAGCTAAGCCTTTAGCCTCTTTGGCGATTTGTTTACGGGTATCTTCGGTCAAAGGTGGAACAACCAAGCGAATGGCATCGGCCTCCACTTGAGGGTTGATCCCTAAATTCGCCGCCGCAATCGCCGCCGCAATCGGTTTCAAATCTTCTCTGGAATATGGTTTGACTAAAAGTTGGCGGGGTTCAGGCATCGAGACGCTCGATAAAGAGGTGATATCCATCTTTTCCCCATAATAGTCACATTTGATTCCGGAAAGGATGGCGGGATTAGCCCTTCCGCTTCTCAATTTGGCAAAATTGCTGATTAGGCTATCAACGCTTTTAGAAAGTTTGCCTTTTGCTTCATTTACGATTGGATCCATTTTAAATTACTCCTTAGATATTGTTGTTCCTATATTCTCGCCTTTCGCGACCTTTACAAGGTCTGATGCGCTATTCATCCCAAACACACGAATTTCGATATCGGTATCTTCAAGCATCGTCGCGGCAGTCAAATCCATGACGCCAAGTTTTTTCTCCACGAGCTCATAATAGGTAAGATGCGGGATAAGCGTGGCGTTTTTATCGGTTCTAGGATCGGCTGTATAAACACCCCCGACTCCGTTTTTGCCCATAAGAATGGCGTTTGCACCAACTTCTCTCGCTCTTAAGGTTGCCGTCGTATCAGTGGTGAAATAGGGGTTACCAGTTCCGCCAGCGAAGATCACGACTCTTCCTAATTCCAAATGATTGATGGCTTTTCTTCTAATATAAGGCTCACAAACCTGAGGAACATTGATTGAGCTCATGACTCTCGTCTTCAAACCAATTTCTTCGAATGCGCTTTGTAATGCCATCGCGTTAATGATAGTGCCTAACATTCCCATATAATCGGCCGTAGAGCGTTCAATCCCGATATTTTCAGCCAAGCGCCCTCTCCAGATGTTTCCTGCTCCTACAACGACGCCGACTTGGATTCCAAGTCCCGTTATCTCTTTTATGGCAGTGGCAACATCCTCTAATTGTTTCTTTTCTAGGATAGTTTTATCGGCGCGGTTAGAAAGAGCCTCACCTGACACTTTTACAATGATTCTTTTATATTTTGTTTCCATAGTGACTCAATTATAAAGTAATTCTTTGAAAAAGGAATAAAGAAAAGCCATCGCAATGGATGGCTTCGTTCTTATTCGTTAGTTTCAGCTTCTTTGGCGATGCCTTCGCCGACTTGGTAGCGGACAAAGGAAACGACTTCGATGCCTTTCTCTTTGAGATATTGACCAACGGTTTTGCTTTCATCAAGCAAGAATGGTTGAAGGGCAAGGCAAGATTTGGACAAGACTTTGTCGACTTTCTTTTCGACGATCGTAGCCTTGACTGCGTCTGGCTTATTAGTAAGCTTTGGATCATCTTTGACTTCTTGCTCGGCGATGGCCTTTTCACGGGCTCTATCGGCGGCTGGAACGTCTTCGAGGTTCACATATAGCGGGCTATTGGCAGCAATATGCATTGCGATTGGCTTAGCGATTTCTGGGTCGTCTTTGCTCAAAGTGGCAAGAACGCTGATTTTGCCAGCCATATGGATATAGCTTGCATAACCTTGGCTCGCATCTTTGTGAGTGACGGCATAGCGACGTAAGGCGAGTTTTTCGCCAACGGCTAAGGCAGTGTCATCAAAATCTAATTTAGTGAGGGCGATAGCTTCGTCTAAGGTTTTTGGCTCATTTTCAAGGAGCTTATCGGTAACGGTGTTGACCAAAGCGATGAATTTGTCGCTGGCGCCGACAAAATCAGTTTCGCAGTTGATTTCCACGATGACGCCTTTTCCGCATTTGTCGCAAACTTTGACGTTAGTTAAGCCTTCGGCAGCGGTGCGGGAAGCGCGTTTCGCTTGTTTGGCGATGCCTTTTTCACGGAGATAGTCGATGGACTTCTCAACATCGTATTCGTTGGCTTCAAGAGCGCGTTTGCAATCCATCATGCCTGCACCCGTGCGGTCACGGAGGACTTTGATCAATTCAATAACGTTCTTGTCGGCCATTATTTGCTCTCCTCAGCGGCTTTTTCGGCTGGCTTTTCAGCGGCAGCTTCTTTGGCGGCTTTCATGGCAGCATAGCGAGCTTGGCGCTCAGCTTGCATCTTGGCAAATCTTTCTTCGCGTTCTTTGCGTTGGGCGCGGATAGCGGCCTTGCGTTGATCATTGATGTAATCAGCATTGCGGATGGCATCTTTCATAGTCGCTTCTTCGCCTTCGTCTTTGGTATAGGCGATTTCAGTGACTCCGCCTTTGCTTTCAACGATAGCATCGGCAAGAACACCGACTAAGAGTTTGATGGAGCTAGCGGCATCATTGTTGCTTGGGATGGCGAAGGTCGCGACATCTGGATCATCGCTGGTATCACAGATAGCGAAGACAGGGATGTTCAATTTGTGGGCTTCGGCGATGGCGTTATGCTCAACGGTTGGATCAACGACGACAAGAGCTTGTGGAAGTCTTCTCATCTCTTTGATACCTTCGAGATTGCGAGAGAGTTTCTCTAAATCTTTACGAAGGATGGCGACTTCTTTCTTTGGAAGTCTATCGAAGGATCCATCTTCTTCCATGGCCTCTAGATCTTTCAATCTCTTAATGCGGCCTAAGATGGTGCGGAAGTTAGTCAAGGTTCCACCTAACCAGCGGTGGCTGATATAGAAGCTGCCAGAGCGGATGGCTTCATCGGTAACGATTTGCTGGGCTTGGGTTTTGGTGCCGACGAATAAGACTTTGCCACCATTGTCAACAATGGACTTAAGGGCCTTATAGGAGGCAGTGGTTTGTTCGGCGCTCTTGACGAGGTCGATGATGTAAATGCCATTTCTGGCGCCATAGATGAATTTGCTCATCTTTGGATTCCAACGACGGGTTTGATGTCCGAAGTGGACGCCGGCGTTAAGAAGTTTTTTGATGGTGATGATCGGCGCGTTTGGATCGTGCATGATCTCTTCCATCGTGGTTTCAGAAGCAACTGGTGCTTCTTCGACAGGGGCCGCAGCCTCAGTCTTGATTTGTTCGTCACTCATTTTGGTGACCTCCATTTGTTTAATCCTCCCCCGTTTCGAGCAGCTGACCACCTCATCGCTTTTTAAGCTACTTTGCCCGATGAGGAACACGGCGCTGAATCCGCGAGGTGTGCATTAGTTCTTAAAAGAACCGTTCGGTAGTTTATCACTTATTTACTATAAGTAAAAGCAAAAAATGGCAAGCATCGACATCTTGCCATCTCAATCAATCGTTTTTGCCATCCCGCCGGGGAAAATAATCGTCGTATTCCCTCTTTAGCTGCTTCTTGTTAACGTGAGTGTATATTTGCGTGGTATCAAGATTTTCATGGCCTAAGAGTTCTTGGATCAACCTTAGGTCGGCTCCGCCATCTAGAAGTTGCGTGGCAAAGGAATGTCTCAGTTCATGAGGGTGGATTCCAAAATAAACGCCGGTTTTCTTTTCAATGTTATCAAGGATGAATTCGAGGTCTCTGACTGATAAAGGGTTTCCGTTTTTAGAAAGGAAGAAAGACAGAAGCATTTTGTCTTTTTTGTAACGCTTAGCTAAGATTGGCCGGAGTTTTTCGAAATATTCTCGCATTTTCAAAGAGGCGGTTTTCGAAAATGGCGCCAATCTGGTTTTGTTTCCTTTGCCCGTGACCCTGATGGTTCTAGAAACGTAATCGATATCGCTTTTTTTGAGATTAGCGACTTCGCTTGCCCGCAAACCACTTGAAAGCATCAATTCCAAAATGGCCATATCGCGTAAAGCTAATTCGTCAGTCCTTTTGTTATTGGCCTCGCAAATCGTCTCTATTTGCTCATAAGTCAAAACATCAGGCAGCTTCTTCTCGCTTTTCGGGCGATGATAGATATCCATCGGATTGAATCCGCAGTATCCTTTGTTCACGCAAAATCTATAAAAACCTTTGATGGCGCTAAGTTCGCGGTTCACAGAACGCTTGGATACCCCTTTGGCAAAACGTTCAGAGACAAAAGCCCTGATAACCCCTTTATCAACGTTAGCGAATTCTCCATCGATCGCTGAAAGAAAAATGAAAAACAAGTCCAAATCCCTCTCATAGGCCTCTACCGTCAATTTCGAGAAGCGCCTTTGGTAGGTCAAATAATCCAAATATTCCCTTTCCGCTTTATTCATTGATGCTATTAATATAGCGGGTCAAGGCTTCTTTAGCACCATCAATTGTTGATTGGCGATTGTTTTTGTTGGAATTTGGGAAAAGGGCCCAATTGGCGTTCATTGGGGCAAAATAGTTCGGATTTGCGTGAATAATGTAATCCAGCAAAGCTCCTGACACAGTCTCTTTTGGAAGTCCTATAAAAGGTTTCCCTTCTAATTTCCGTGAAATGTTGATGGCGGAAACTAACCCGACCATCGCGCTTTCGACATAGCCTTCAACCCCCGATAATTGGCCAGCGACATAAACGTTATTTTTGTTTTTGAGAGATAGGTCTTCATTCAAAGCAATCGGGGCATCGATGTAGCTATTGCGGTGCATGAGACCAAATCGGATGAACTTAGCGTTCTCTAATCCTGGGATCAAAGAAAAAACGCGTTTTTGCTCTCCGTAAGTTAGATTTGTTTGAAAGCCGACAAGATTGTAATAATCCCCTAATTTCGTATCCTGGCGAAGCTGAGCAACTGCATATGGGCGAGGGTGTTCGTCTGTGCCTAAGCCAAACGGCTTAAGCATTCCATGCCTTAAAGTCTCAACCCCTCTTCCCGCCATGATTTCAATTGGCAAACAACCTTCAAAATATTTGGTATCGAATTCGTGGAGCAAGGCTCTTTCCGCGTGAATCAATTCTTCCACGAAATGGAAATATTCTTCTTTCGTAAAGGGGGCATTTAAATAAGCACCATCGTCTTGCTGAAAACGGGATTTATAATAAACTTTGTTAAAATTCAAAGAATCTTTCGCCACAATCGGGGCGCTCGCATCGAAGAATGAAAAGTTTTTACTGCCTACGATTTTGGAAAGCTCGTCGAGTAAAGGACCGCTTGTCAAGGGCCCAGTTGCCAAAATCGTCGGGGCGTCATCCAAAGTCAAAACCTCTTCGCGAATCAAATGAAAATCAGGAAACGAAAGAAGCTTATCCGTGATGCTATTAGCGAAAAGATCACGGTCCACCGTCAAGGCGTTGCCTCCGGGTACAGAAGCGACCTCCGATGCCTCCATCATAATGGACCCCAAAGAGGCGATTTCGTTTTTTAGCAATCCACAGGCATTGGTCAATTCTTTGCTTTTAAGGCTATTGCTACAAACCAATTCGCCTAAAAGCTCATTCTCATGAGCCCCGTCTTTCACCAAAGGTTTGCGTTCGAAAAGAGTGACTTTGTAATCATGCTTCAAAAGATAGTAAGCCGCCTCACTCCCCGCTAAGCCGCCTCCGATTATTTTGACATTTCCTTTAGACATTATTCGCTCTTCTTTGATTTTTTAGGCGTAAGCCATTCATGATATTTGCAAGTCGGATAGTTGGTGCAGCCTAAAAACTCCACTCGTTTTCCTTTTTTCTTCACCAAATGACCGGTTTTGCAAGAAGGGCATTCTTTGACGTAATCTTGTTCGGTGTAACTTGGAGTTATTTTATTCTCGCTGCCTTTGATGTAATGGCATTTTGGGAAGCCGCTGCAGGCAACGAAAGTTTGTCCTTTTTTGTTTTTTCTTTCGACTAAAGGCTTGTGGCAAAGCGGGCATAATTCCCCTGTTTCTTTTGGTGCTTCTTTTTGCTCTTTTTGGACATAATCGCATTTAGGGTAGTTTGAGCAAGCGATGAAAGTGCCATATTTGCTCTTTTTGAAGACCAATGGCGAACCGCACTTTGGGCACATCTCACCAGTTGGTTCGGCAGGGTCTTTATACATCGTTTTGGCCACTTCTTCGTATTTTTGCATGAAAGGCCCATAGAATTTGTTCATCGCATCAAGCTTAGTCTCTTCGCCACGAGAAATCTCATCGAGGGTCTTTTCCATATTCGCCGTGTATTCGCTAGAAACGATTTCAGGGAAATATTTATTCATGACCAAAGTCGTTCTAATGCCTGTTTCAGTCGGGGTCACAATGCCAGATTGACTATTGATATAGCCTGAGCGTTCAAGTGTTTGGATGGTTGATGCATAAGTCGAAGGCCTTCCAATCCCTTCTTCTTCCATCAATTTGACGACCTTTGCTTCGCTATATCTAGCAGGTCCCTTGGTGAATTTTTGTTCGGCGCCTTTTTTGACGAGTTTATATCTTTCGCCTTCTTTTAGGGGTGGTAAATACTTGCTGTCATCTTCGTCAAAAGTGTCGTAAATCGCCTCAAATCCTTTGAAAAGAGTGCGGATTCCAGTGCCTTTGAATGTTAAGCCATTGGTTTCAAAGGTTGCCGTTGTTACTTCTTCCACTTTGTCAGACATGCAGCTAGCCAAGGCACGGTCATAGATCAGACGATAAAGTTTTGCTTCATCTCCGTTAACATATTTGGAAACGATAGCAGGCGTGCGATGGGTTCCGGTTGGACGAATGCCTTCGTGAGCATCTTGGGCTGATTCGCTATTTTTGGCTTGCCTCAATTTCCCAACATAATCCTCGCCGAATTGCTCTTTAATGAAAGGAAGGGCGTGATTGTAGAAGAATTCATTCGATAAACGCGTGGAATCAGTACGCATATAGGTGATCAAACCGACATGTTCGCCGTTGATTGTTTTGCCTTCATAAAGGCTTTGGGCAATGCGCTGGGTTTTAGAAGTTGAGAATTTGTATTTGTTATAAGCTTCTTGTTGCATTGTGCTTGTAGTGAAAGGAAGCTTGCTAGGAATCTTTTTGGTTTCCACTTTAAGATTGGAAAGATCAAGCGTATCGCTTATCCTTTCAAGAATCTTATCCGCTTCTTCTTTGCTATTGATCGTGATGTTTTTGCCGTCGACTTTATCTAAGGCAAGCTTCAATTTCTTGCCATCAACATCCAAAACGATTTCGATGGTCCAATACTCGCTTGGGACGAAATTTTTGATCTCTTCATCGTTATCGCAGATCATTTTCAAAGTTACGCTTTGAACGCGACCCGCTGATTTCGATCCCATGTTTTTTTGAAGAAGGTTCGAAAGTTTAAAACCAATGATACGGTCATACATGCGCCGTGTCTCTTGACTATAGACGCGGTTCATGTCGATATGGCTAGGATTAGCCAAGGCATCTAAAATAGCGCTTTTTGTGATTTCGTGGAACTGGAGTCTTTTGGTTGTGGCGATATCAAGGCCAAGCACAGTGGCCAAATGCCAAGAAATGGCTTCCCCTTCACGGTCAGGGTCGGTAGCAAGGATTACTTCATCGGCTTGTTTGGCCTCCGCTTGCAATTGACTGACGATTTTCTTCTTGGAAGGGCTGATTTTGAAGTCTGGGGTGAAATTATTGTTCACGTCAATCCCTAACCCGCCTTTACCACGCGTAGAGAGATCGCGAATGTGCCCTTGCGAGGCTACAACCTTATAATCAGATCCCAAATAATTTCCGATGGTTTTGCATTTGTTCGGGGACTCAACAATGACTAATTTCATATTTCCAGCTCCTTTGCGCCATAGAGATTAGTGTTTTCAATTTCGCTTGTCAAGGGAAGTGAAATCGATGATTCCCTATATAAATAACCTTATTATTTATAGTGTTTGAAAAAAATTTTATTTAGAGATGATATTCGCCTCTTGCACCATCTAGAATAGTCAAAATATCCATAGGCTCATCAATAAGATAAGCCCCATCGCGAATCAAGGCGTTGGTTGCGCTTTCTTTCCGTGGCAATGATGGGACGCATCCTAAATCCTTTCCAAATTCCAAAGCCATATTGGCGGTGATTATCGATCCGCTTCTTTTTTCGGCCTCGCCAACGATAACCACTTCTCCTAGCCCTGCCAAAAGTCTATTCCTTTGAGGGAAATTCTCAGGAGAGGGTTTCGTCTCTTTCGGATATTCGCTTAAAAGCAATCCTTCCCTTTTTAAATAATCGTATATGTCCGCGTTTTGAGAAGGATAGTCGATATCGATGCCTGCGCCAGAAATTCCGATAATCTTTCCATGTTCTTCCATGGCCCCGCGCATGACTTCGGCATCAATCCCTCTCGCGATTCCGCTTATCAAGGTAACATCGGCTTTTGCGAGAGTCTTGCCGACTTCCCTAGCCATTTCGATACCGGCTTTTGAGGCGTCGCGGCTGCCAACGTAGGTGACCGAGCGCTTTAGATTCTCATTAGACAAAAGTTTCTTATTCCCTCTGAAATGGATAAGAATCGAAGGCAAATATATCCTTTTCCAATTTTCAGGATAGTCATCATCGACAACGGAAATCGTCGAATCCAAAAAAGGCTCTGCGACTCTGGATACTTCGTCGTTATCCACTTTGACCTTATCCCGAATATGGTTATACATTTTCTTTTGGTCGCCTTCGTAAATCAAAGACAGGTAAATGAGTATTTCTTTGGCTCTCATAGTAGGCCTCCACTCATTTATAGGCAAAAAGAAAATAAGATTTCTAAAAAAGTTTCAATTGTTCTTTGAAGTAAGAGGAGATAGGAGCAAATGTTTTTCGATGGACCCCTTCAATCGGACCATATTTTTTAATCGCTTCCATATGAAAAGCGGTTCCGTATCCTTTGTGTTTGGCAAAGCCATATTCCGGATATTTTTGATCTAGTTCCTTCATATAGCGGTCACGAGTGACTTTGGCTAAGATCGAAGCCGCGGCAACATTGAGACATTGGGCATCCCCTTTCACTATAGGCTGAACAGGAGTTTCAAGTTTTAAAGGCATCGCATCGGTGATTATTAGTTGATAGGGAACTTTGATTTGGCTGATAGCTTTCTTCATGGCGATCTTTGTGGCTTCGTAAATATTGTATTCATCGATATCGTCCGCGCTCACTAAGGCGATTCCATATCCCAGCGCATTTTCTTTGATGACGTCAAAAAGCTCTTCTCTTTTCTTTTCGGAGAGTTTTTTCGAATCGTTAATTTCTTCGTTTTGATATGAGGGATCAAATAGAACCGCGGCGGCGCAAACTGGCCCCGCCAAAGGGCCACGTCCAGCTTCATCGACGCCAACGATCAAATGCACTTTCGAAGAATAAAATTCCTTTTCTTTAACTAGCATCGGCAATCTCCAAAGTCACCCTTCCTAATTCGCCATCGCGAAATTCTTTAATAAGGAGGGCAGCGCTTTTTGTGGTGTCAACATCTCCACCTTTTAAAAGATATCCTCTTTTTTGACCTATTTTTACAAGGATTTCGTCATTTGTGAGGTCTTTTAATGAAGGGATTTCGTATCTGTCTTTCAGAATCGTTGGATAATTATCCCTTAAAAAATCCATTAAAGTTAATGATAAATCGTCAAGCGGCAAAACTTCTTCTTTAATAGACCCCGTTAACGCAAGCCTTACGGCAGTGTTATGATCCGCATAGCTAGAAGGCAATATCCCTGGCGTATCAAGAAGAATAAAACCATTATTCAATTTTATCCATTGCTCAGCTCTGGTGACTCCTGGCTTATTGCCGGCGACGGCAATGCTTTTGCCGGCTAAATTATTGATCAATGTGCTTTTGCCGACATTAGGCACTCCGACAATCAAAAGTCTGATTGGCTGTGGCTTCATTCCTAGTTTTTTCTCTTTTTCTCTTTTTGAAACGAGCAATGATTCTGATTCTTTGGAAACGATATTCAGCGCTTTTTCTTTTTTAAGATTAGCGGCGACGGCTTTGATTCCTTTCGAGGCATAATATTTAACCCAATTTTCCGTTTGCTTAGGATCAGCTCTATCAAGTTTGGTCAAAAATAGCAAAGTTGGTTTATTTCCTATTTCTTTTGTTAGCAAAGGATTACGGCTTGAAAAGGGGGCTCTGCTATCAGCGACTTCTATCACCAAATCGACCGCGCTTAAATAACGGTTTAAGGAAACAAGGGCTCTTTTCATGTGCCCTGGGAAATAATGGACGCCTTTTTGCTGCTGGGGATTCATAATTCTTTATATCTCCAAGGAAAGAGGATGGTTCCTAAATTCACGTTTGAGGAAGTGATCAGTTTTCCATCATTATCATATTTTACTTCAATTGTGGCTGAACCGGTAATAGCGATGATTTTTCCTTTGATCAAATCTTTGCCAAAAGGATATCTAGAATCGCTTGAATGCATTTTTCCAATCGGCCCTTCATAACGGGAATCGTTGCTTTTTCCTTCTCTTCTGTTATCGCCAACCAAGAAATATTCTCCTTCTTTCAAAGTCAAAGGATTATTTTCAGTCGCGTATTTGGCTCCGATTGTGGTCTCTTTCAGATGATTATCCTCATATAGGAGATCTAATTGTCTAACTTCCTTATAATCGTTTTCGCCCACTTTTTTCAAAAAGAAATTTCCTTCAGAATCGAAATACAAGCTTTCGAAAGGGAACGCGTAAACCCTTTTGATTTTGGCGGCATGCGAATCATCATCGAAGAATTTGCCATTATCTATGTCATAATCGGAATCAAAATAAGCCATCACGACATCGAATCTTTGAATCTTCTCCTTAAAGCCGTCTTTCTCATCAAGCAAGCCATAATCGCAAGTGTATTTGTAATGATGGTCATTATAATTCCCCCAATCGCCATCATGGGAAGAATAGTCTTCTTTGAGACCACTAAAAAGATTGGTTCTTGTCGCATCTTTGTTAAAGAAAGGATACATGCTGTCGCCACTGACATAAAAAGATTTATAGCGATTGTATTCGTATAAAATCTGAGAAGTCGCCCCAAGAGTCAAAATCAAAATGAAAGAGGCAACCAAATTAAGAACCCTCCAAACAGGTTTCTTTTTGCCTTCCTTTTTCTTTTTTGAGCCTCGAATAGACATAACGAGAGAATTATACAATTTTAAAAGAATAAACGAACTAAAAAAGGCTAGCGATCGCTAGCCTTGTCACAAACAAGATTATTCTTATCTTACTCAGCTTCTTTGATACGAGCAGCCTTGCCAGATAAATGACGCAAATAATGGATACGGGCGCGACGGACTTTACCTTTCTTCACGACTTCGATCTTTTGGATGGAAGGGGTGTTGACTGGGAAGACACGTTCGACACCGACGCCACTGGAGATTTTGCGGACGGTGAAGGTCTCGCTCACACCATGGCCACGACGTTGGATGACAACGCCTTCGTAAACTTGGATACGTTCCTTTTTGTTTTCGATGATACGGACGTAGACCTTGACGGTATCGCCAGCGCCGAAATCAGGAATGTCTTTACGAATCTGACGGGCAGTAACTTGTTCGACTAATAAGTTGTTCATGTACTTACCTCCTGGATAAATGTTCTCTTCAGGTTCATGCCTGTGACTAGCAGCGGAGCCCGCGTAGCGTTTTCACGCACGGAAGATGATAGACATTTATTCGTCTTTTGACAAGCGAAATTTTTCTAACATTACTTAAGTAATCTAATACTCAATTGCTTATTATTTAGAATTCGTCTAAATAAGAATCGATATCCATGCAAAAACGGCATTTATTTTTAAAATTCCAAAATAAGTTAGAGTTTCTGGGGAATTTTTACTTTTTAAGCTGGCTTAAGTATTTTTTCCTATCTTTGATAACGGTATCAGGGTCAAAAAGCTGGAAAGTTATCATATCAGCATAGCTAGAAATTTCTTTTAGCATTTCAGCATTTTCAATTGTCCAAACATTGACTATGTGACCGCTTCTACGGTATTTTTGAACCTCTTCTCTCTTGATTAACGCAGAATCGATATCCACCGAATCGAAGAATCTGCGTAATTTCCAAACCCAATAATGCTCTTTGCAAACAAGTAGTTGTCTTTGATAACGCCTGCCCATTTTCTTTAGGGCTCTCGGATCGAAGGAAATCATTATGATTTTCTTTGGGTCTTTGATTTGCGAAAGCGTTGCCCTAGCCTTTTTGGCCAATTGTTTCCAATTGCCATCGTAAGCTTTCAATTCGGTTACTATAATTTCTTTTTCTTTGTTTAAATCAAGCACTTCTTGAAAGGTAGGAACCTCTTCGCCATCAAGCAAGCGGTAATTTTCTTTTATTTCCTTTAAAGTTAGATGCTCAATGATGCCTTTTTTGCCCGTTGTTCTTTCGAGTTCGCTGTCATGGCAAACGACAAGCTCATTGTCCTTCGTCAAATGAATGTCTAACTCAAAAGTCAAATCATGATCAATCGCGTTTTTAAATGCCTTGAGCCCATTTTCCGTGAATTCAGAATTATGCAAGCCGCGATGTGCTATCCCTAAATACGCTTTCTCTAAATATCCATTAAATTCTTTTTCCATAAATCGCCTCTTGAATATTATCAAAATAATTTTGTCCAAAATTTCAGAAAATACAAATTGTTTTTAGCCATAATTGACCTATCAGTCCTATAGTTGTAATTTCTTTTAATATGTAAAGCATTTTTGCTTGACACCATTTTTAAAGGGTTTATACTTTTCACGTTAAATTTAAGGAGAAATAACATGTCTGTTAAAATTAGATTGACCAGAATCGGACGCCATAAGGATCCATTCTACCGCATCGTCGCCGCTGATAGCCGTATGCCACGTGATGGCCGCTACATCGAGCAAATCGGAACCTATGATCCAGAATTCGGCATTGAAAACGCCAAAATCGATGAAGCCCTTGCTTTAAAATGGTTAAACAACGGCGCTACCCCATCTGATTCTGTTCGCGCCATGCTTTCCAAAAAAGGAATCATGACCAAATTCGCCGAATCCAAGAAAGCCACTAAGAAAGAGAGCAAATAACGATGATCGACTACGAGAAGGTAATTCATAGCCTTATCGATCCACTCGTTGAGAAGCCTGAATCCATCATGATTCGCGAGCTTCCTGGTGGCGATAACCGTGACGTGACCGTTCTTATCGTGGCCGAAGACGACGATACCGCTCGTTTGATTGGCAAACGTGGAACCGTCGCTAATGCGCTCCGCGAGGCTATTGGCGTGGCTTCAAAAGCCGATAATAGCAACACCCGCATCCATCTCAAATTTGAGAGTTTCAATGAAGAGAAAAAGGAGGACGCCGAGTAATATCGGCGCTCTTTTTTATGGAAAAGATAGAATTAGGCGCCGTCAATAAACCGTTTGGCCTTGATGGCGAAATGAGGATTTATTCTTACACAAGTTTTGCTTCGCTCCGCTTCAAAAAAGGGGCGAAGATGTTTTTGGAAAATAAAAAAGGCGATTCCTTGCCGGTAACCGTCTCTTCTTTCAGAGATGGAAAAGATTTTTTATTTGTCAAATTCAAGGAAATTAATTCCATCGAGGAAGTGGAGAATCACATTCATGACATTGTCATAATCGATAAAGAGAATGCCACTCTTCCAGATGGATATTATCGCTTGGGGGAATTAGAAGGCTGCGAGGTTTATGATAGTGAAACCAATGAGCTTCTAGGCGAAGTCAAACGCGTGGAAACCAATACTCCTACAGCGACTTTGAGGGTGTCTAGAAAAGAAGATAAAGACTTCTTTGTGCCATTCATCTTCGATACATTCATTGTCTCCGTTGATACCGAAAACAAGAAAATCGTCATCAAAGTCATGAAAGGACTTCTTTAATAATGAAAATCACGATTTTGACATTATTTCCGCAAATGTTTGATGGATTTTTGAATAATTCTATTATTGCCAGAGCCATTTCCAAGGGTGTCGTTGAAGTAGAAGTCAAAAATATCCGTGATTATACGATCGATAAATATGGCCGGGTCGATACCCCGCCAATCGGTGGCGGAGCCGGATTGATTGAAAAGGCGCAGCCAATAGTCTCTGCTCTTAGCGATGTCAGAGGCGAAAACTCCTACAGTGTTCTTTTTTCGCCAAGAGGTTCGACTTATAACGAATCCAAGGCCAAAGAGTTTGCCAAGAAAGATCATCTGATTTTAATATGCGGACATTATGAAGGCGTCGATGAAAGAGTCAACGACTATGTTGATGAATTACTTTCCATCGGTGATTACATTCTAACCGGTGGCGAAATACCTTCAATGGCCGTCAGCGATAGCGTTATTCGCTTATTAGATGGCGCAATAAATGCAGGTTCTTTAGAAGATGAATCTTTCAACGAGCCGCTTCTTGAATATCCTCAATACACTGAGCCCTATGAATTCGAAGGCAAAAAGGTGCCTGATATCCTTTATAGCGGAAATCATGAGGCAATCGAAAAATGGAGAAGAAAGCAATCGCTGAGTCTAACCAAAAAATATCGCCCAGATCTCTTTAGGAAGCTCAATTTATCTAAACAAGATAAAAAATTACTCCAAGAATTAGAAAACGATGAAGTGCCATCTTGGGAAAAAGAAGCTTTGGAGAAAGGCCACAAATTTATACACTAGCCGTCTAAAAGACGGTTTTTTATTTATTCTTTCCCTCGCGAATCATAGCAAGCACCGTTAAGCCATTCGTTATGCAATTGTCATATCTCGGGCAAACGCCATGCGTGCAAGTATTACAAACAATCTGCTTTGCTTGGGGGATGAATACTTCAAGGTCATCAGAATTGTAGCCAACTTGAGCAACTCTGTCATTAACGATAATCGGACGTCTTATCACGTTTGGATATTTGAGCAAGAAATCAATGAGCTCGCTTACTTTCATCGAATCGAAATCAATTTCGCTTTCCAAAACGACCTTGCTTCTTGGAGCGATGATATCGTCAGTGCCATTCTCGCATTTCGAAATTATTTCTAGCAAATCCGCTTTGGTGAGCTTGCCAGAAAAAATATCCTTGCCAATATAAGGGATATTGTTATCGTCGAACCACTTCTTCACTTTGCGGCAGGATGTGCAACTTGGACTATAATAAAATTTAATCATAAGTAGAGAGATTGCTAAAACCAATAGTCCTTTCGGAGCAACACTATCGATTTTAGATATCTATATTGTAGTGACAAAAACAAAATTTTCTAGTAGAAAAAACTACTTTTTAGAAAGTTTATCTAATATGTCTTTTTTGTCTTTTGGCAAAGGAGCTTCAAACGTTTTGCCAGAAAGGTAAGAGAGAACGCCGCCTATATCTCCGAATTCAAACTGATATGCATGTAAAAACTGGCTATTTAATCCGAATTTCAGACGATAAGTTTTATTCAAAGCGAAATCGCCATATTTAGCATCGCCTAATAGAGGGTGCTTGACATAAGCCATATGAACGCGAATTTGATGAGTTCTCCCTGTTAGCAAAAGACATTCTATAAGGGAGGAATCGGCAAATGTTTTTAAAGGTTTGTACAAGGTTTTTGCACTCTTGGCGCCATCTTTTAGCGATGCGACTTTAACCATCCCTGAATTAGCGTCTTTCAGTAATGGCGCGTCAACCTCCCCTTCCTCGGTCACATTCCCCGCGACTAAAGCCAAATATCTTTTATGAATATGATCTCTTTCTTTAAAAAGCTCTTCCAATTGTTTCAAAGCGGCATCTTTTTTGCCGAATAAAACCAAACCGCTGGTATTTCTATCCAGCCTATGGGCTGGAGAAGGCACAAAAGAAGGATGGGATGGATCATATTCTCCCTTGAAATAAAGATAATTCTGAACGTTCTGAGTTAAGGTGTTGCGTTTTTCTTTTTCATCCCCGTACACCAAAACACCGGCAGGTTTATTAACAATCAAAACATTTTCATCTTCGTAAATGATTTGATAAGGCAAATCCTTTTTGACGGCGTCTTTAGGTTTAGCGAAATCTTTTAATTGCTCATCAGTCACGTAAATTCTAACAATATCGCCATCGTGGACAATCGCGTCTTTATGGACCCAGTGCCCATTGATCTTGATGTCTTTTTTCCTAAAAGCTTTGTAAATAAAGCCTAAAGGCGCTTCATTCAAAGCTTTCTTAACATACTTTTCGATTCTTTGGCCATCTTCGATGGAACTAACTTTCAATTCAACCATGGCTAAATTATCGACAAAACAACGTAAATCCGCAATTAGCAGATTCGCAAACTGAAGTTTTAAAGAAAAACAAGTAATATTCTTTATTGATAATTTGAGCGCAATTGTTTTAGCAATACGCGTTATTTTGAAAAAATAATTGATACAAGGGCTCAAAAACAATATAATACGCATTGCGCAATTATGCGCCATTGGAGGAATACCCAAGTGGTTGAAGGGGCGGGCTTGGAAAGCTCGTAGTATCTTAACCGGTAGCTGGGGTTCGAATCCCCATTCCTCCGCCAATATAGAGATTACGCAGCTATTATGTTGCGTTTTTTCTTTTCTTATTTATTCATCCAACTCGGAATAATAGATTTTCCTTTGCTTCTTTAAAATCATAAAAATTCTCTAAAAAGGTAACTGCGAGAATCAATCAAGCGTTCTCGTAGCACAAAATAAAATCGAAGGAAAACATAAAACTTCTTAAATCATCGATGAAAGCAAAAAGAATAAAAATAAAGTTAAAAAAGAGGTTCAAGGCTCCAAAAATGACAAAAACTTATTTACCGATTCTATTCAATATTATTTTGAATTAGGTAGTTTGTATTGCAGCTCACCTAGAGTAGTTTAGAGGGGTACGAATATTTAGAACTATCCGCTTTTCGGGTCCTCAAAATTCCAAGCTGTTTGGGTCTAGCAAAAATTCTTTCATCCCAATGATAAGATATCCTTTATCGGTGCGGCGAGGCTTCATGCTTTTGCCTACAACGATGATTTTCTTGAAGGAATCCTTGGTGTTATCTAGCGACCTGGTTTCCTGCTTCATCTTATCCTCGTCTGGAATGTCGTATGTCGATTGCAAGTAGTAGCGTTTGCTTCCTTGGTTCGCGACGAAATCGATTTCCAATTGTCTTCTTTCTAAGGAGCCAGCGACGTTTTCCCTTATTTCCACCACTCCGACGTCGACATTGTAGCCGCGATAGCGCAACTCGTTGTAAAGGACGTTTTCCATCAGATGCGTCTCTTCGATCTGTCTAAAATCGAGCCTTGTGTTGCGTAAGCCGACGTCCTCGAAATATATCTTATAAGGAGTACTTATGTATTTTTTTCCTTTCACGTCATAGCGATGCGCTTTTGACAAAATAAAGGCCTCTTGCATATAGGTTATGTAATTATCAATGGTCAGAGGGCTCAGGGCTGTGTTTTTTTTGCTTTTGAACGTTTTTGAAAGTTTGGCTGGGTTGGTCAACGAAGATATCCCTGAGGCAAGGATATCGAGCAGCTCGCCGATATTCTTATCCGAGTTGAGCCCGTGTCGTTCGATGATGTCTTTGAGATAAACGTTCTGCAGCTGGGTCTTGAGATAATTAGCTTTCTGCTCAGGAGTTTTCATCAAAGCGACGGCTGGTAACCCTCCATAGACTATGTAATCGTCGTAACCATATTCGATTCCGCCTTCATAGGCCGCGTAGAATTCCGAGAACGAAAGTGGAAAGACGTGAATCTCATCACCTCTTCCGGCGAATTCGCTAAGTACATCGCTTGAAAGGAACTTGGAATTGCTCCCTGTAACATAGATGTCCATATTCTTTTTGCGAAGATAGCCGTTCAACACCGTCTCAAAACAGTCAAGGTTCTGTACTTCGTCCAACAAGAGATAGTACATGCCTTTACCATTCACTTTTTCATAGATGTAGGCAAGAATTTTTTGGGATCGACTTTCTTTTTGCTTTTTGCAAGCATTTGCAGATCTTCCCCAATGAGTTGCAGGTCCTCCGCTGAATCGAAAGCGAATTTAATGATATGGTCATCGTCTACGCCGCTTTCCTTCAGACTTTCACAGAAAATGTTGTTCATCAGATAGGATTTTCCGCAACGTCTGATGCCGGTTATGACTTTCACAAAGCCATTATGACGCCTCGCCTGAAGCATGTTGAGGTATTTGTTTTTTGATTTCCATTTTTCCACCTCATTTAATTTTTTTGCCATAATTACCACTTTTATTAAGTGTATTCCATCATCTTCTTTTAGAACTGGTAGAACATATTGGGACATTAGTGATTATTTTTATGAAAAGTAATCAATTGCACTTCACACACTCCAAGGGAGTAGGACACGAATGCTAGGAATGTCCATTTATCTAGCTGTTCAAAGTTCTTAAAACCAGTTTAGCCGTCAATCACTAAGGCAAACTAGTGGAATCTCGTAGACACCATCTTCTCGCTTCAAAGCGGCAATTCCTATGATTGGAACCGTTAAAGAAAGTTTTTTTGCCCATTCTTTCTTTATCGTGTCTTACGATAGAACGATAAATCTCTTTGTGCCTTTGTCAATATCTTCTTGGCCACCCATCTTAATTTCGACCAAGGCGTAGTTACCGTCGGGTGTTCGATAACCGCGTCAGTCGAGGATGCTTTCTCCGTTTTTGCCTTTTTCCGTCTTCGAATTGAAAAATGACCGACATCATTAAGAACCATCATTTGCAGACAGACACTTATCTTTCCGTGATTTCATAAAGTCTTGCCTTTGAGCGTGATTGCCACTATTTCTTATTGTTTCTCGAGCATATTCGTAAGCTTTCAAAACATCATCGAAATCGCCATTATTCGCTTTTCTAATCAAAATATCATTCATCGAATCCATTTTAACGTATCAAAAAACCGCCTTATTTTCAAAGACGGCCAAAAAAACGTTATTTCTTTTGTTTTTCTTTGGATCGCTTGTCATTGATGATCGCCATTTCTTTTTCAGTGATAAGCTTGCAATTATTTTCTTCTGCCCATTTGACGCATCCTTTTAAGACGGTAGACAAGAATATTCTTGGAACTTTGACTAATTTAACCAAAGCCTCATCGGTGAATTTGACATCCGTTTGAAGCCTATCCGCGGCATAGCGGACGCTTGCGACGCTATTTTCGCGCATTGGCAATAGCGTAGGACGTGGCCGTTTGAATCCCGAGCACCAGAAGTTTTTGCTATCGCGATAGCCGTAATCCACAGGAACTCTTGGAAAATTATGAGAATTAACCCCGTTAACAATGGAGTTCCAATATTTCTCTTTCATATCAATGTGATCGATACGAAGAATGAAATGGGCGCCGAATTTAGAGGTGATGCCATTGAAATCGTGATATGGTCCTTCATAGCCATTCAATTGGCCAGGCTTATCGTTCTCCGCGTGATCCAATTCTTTCATCCAAGTGCATTCGACCACTTGGAAAGATTCCGAAACAATTTGTGGATAATCGCCTTTTGGATCTAAATCTTTGGCTTGGGAATCTTCTAAATGGAAAATGCAGTTTTTCATTTTCTCGTTAGGAGTGTCGCCAGGCCAGCCCATCCTGACGGCTTCTTTGAATAATCTCTTATCATCAGGAATGAAATTAATTGTGCATTTCCCCGTTCTTAGGATATTTTGGGCGGTATTGCTGCTATTGCGGCATTCCAAAATGAAGGCGTAATAGTCTTTGCCAGCAATATAATATGGGGCAAGCAAAGAATAAGGCCCTAAGGTTGTTTTTCCATCTTCCGTCAAAGTGCCAATCATCACCACCGGCATCGGAAAGAATAGGGAGGTTTGATAAAAATTATCTTTCGGGTTGAGGTTTTTGAATCCTTTGTTCATGGTTTTCTCCTTTGATATTCCTTAAATCTTAGCATTATTTAAGATTTCTTACTGCCTTAAATTGGAAAAATAGCCATTCAAAATATTCCATGTTTAAAAGACTAAACATTTTTGTATCTTATTGATTAAAAATCGTTAAAATACAATTTGCATGGAGGCTTAACAATGTCTAAAAGTAAAAACTCTTCTTCAGTTTCTTCCAAAATCTTCCCAATCTTGGCTGTCGTTTTAGGAATCGTCGCCATCATCATGGGATGCTTACCCGCCGTCAATGGCAGCATCAGCATCAATGGCGCAAGCCAAGTTAGCGCAAGTTTAACCGGTTTCCAAATGGCTTTTGGGACAAGTGGCAAAATCGTGACCGATAATGGGATCAATCCACTAATCGGCTATGCTACCGAAGCCAGTTACACCGATGGCACATTCGCTGTCGATGGCAACGCCGGAATGCTCATCACCTACATCCTTGCCGCTATCGGGGTGATTATGGGAATCGTTTCCGTTTTCTTGAAAGGAAAAGTCAAAGGCGCCATCTCACTTGTCGCTGGCTTATTCTTATTAGCTGCTGGCATCATGAATTTCTTCCCGATCGCTTTCGCTGGATATACCGCTGGAGAAATTACGATTTTAGTCTACAGATTGACTTCTGCCTTTGATTTAGGGATAGGCGCCATCATTGGCGCGATTGCCGGCATTCTTGGTGGCTTATTCGCTTTAGTCGGTGGCTTCTTAAACCTCAAAAACGCCAACTAGTTAATCGAATTGAATATTCAAAGAAACAGAAGAAAAAAAGAAAAGACTCAGCAAATCCTGGGTCTTTTTTCTAATTTTAGCGAAGTCCGCCTAAGCCTGGAGGGAATTTCCCGCTTTTTTGGTATTCCTTCATCTTCTTCATCATTTCCTTGGATTGCTCCCATTTGCGAATGACGCGATTAACGTCAGCGTTGGTTTTTCCGCATCCTTTGGCGATTCGATTCTTTTGCGAATATTTCAAGATTTCAGGATGCCTTCTTTCATATGGCGTCATCGAATTGATGATAGCTTCAAAAGACTTCATTTCTTTATTGGCTTGCTCTTGCTGGGCATCACTGATTTTTGGCATCCCTGGGATTAATTTCGCGATTGCTCCAAGGCTACCCATCTTTTGGACCATTTTCATTTGCTTAAGCATGTCTTCTAAAGTGAATTTGCCGCTTTCGAGCTTTTCAGCCGCTTTTCTTGCTTCTTTCTCGTCGATATTGGCTTGGGCGGTTTCCACCAAAGTTTTGATATCGCCCATTCCGAGTATGCGATCAGCCATGCGATCAGGATAGAAGATATCCAAATCCGTGACTTTTTCTCCAACGCCAGCGAACTTGATTGGGAGGCCAGTCATATATTTGATAGACAAAGCGCTTCCGCCTTTTGCATCGCCGTCAAGTTTACTCATGATAACGCCAGAGAGTCTTAAATCCGCGTTGAAGGCATTAGCGACATTGACGCTATCTTGACCAGATGCGGCATCGACAAGCAATAACGTTTCTTCTGGATGGATCTCTTTGGAGATATCCTTTAGCTCTTTCATTAAAGTTTCATCGATTTGCAAACGTCCGGCCGTATCAAGCACGAGCAAATCGTAATGCTCATTGATGGCTAATTCCTTGGCCTTTTTAGCGATTTCCACCGGCGACACTTTAACGCCCATCTCAAAGAAATCGATATCAAGGGATTTGGCTAATTGGCTAAGCTGGTCGATGGCGGCAGGACGATAGACGTCAAGGCCGGCCAAAAGAACTTTCTTATTCAGCTTATTTTTGGCCAAATAGCCTAATTTGCCTGCGCTCGTCGTTTTGCCTGATCCTTGTAAACCCACAAGCATAATGGTGGTTAAACCGTTTTTGTTCCAATTCAAGGATGTGTTATCGCTGCCTAATAATTCCACCAATTCGTCATAGCAGATTTTAACTAGTTGCTCGCCAGGATTAACATGAAGCAAAACCTCCTGGCCAAGGGCTTTTTCTTTGACGTCACTAACAAAAGCTTTGACGACTTTGAAATTGACGTCGGCTTCTAATAAAGCGACCCGAATCTCCTTCAAAGCCGAATCCATGTTCTCGGCGGTCAGTTTGTCTTCCTTCCGCATCTTTTTGAAAATGCTTTGGAAGCGTTCGGATAATGACTCAAATGCCATTGATGTAATCCTCCAAATCTTTATAATCGTTATTCTTCTTGGCTTCTTCTAGTTTGGCTTTCAAGGTTTTTCTAGTGGAGAAGATAGAGAGTTTTTCTTCATATTGCCTCAATTTCTTTTCGCCTTTTTTCAAAGCGTCTTCCACCGCCGCGCGAGAAGAAGAGCGATTTGAGGCGATTTCCGCCAATGACAAATCGTAAATGTAATAATCTTCAATCACTTCTTTTTGACTATCGCTTAGAAGGGATTTATAGATTTCATAAAGAGAGGCGACCTCTTCTCTTTTGCTTAGTTCATTCATCTTCCTTTTCTCCAAGAAGCAAGCCATGCAAATATCTATCCAAATCGAATTCCTCTAAATCATCCAGCTTTTCGCCTAATCCGATAAAGCGGACTGGCACACCTAACTCATCGCGAATGGATAAGATGATTCCGCCTTTGCTAGTGCCATCCATTTTCGTAATGACAATGCCGGTGATATCCGTGACTTCTTTGAAGGATTTAGCTTGCGAGACGCCATTTTGTCCAGTCGTCGCATCGATGATCAAGAAAGTCTCATGAGGGGCATTTTCAATCTCTTTCCCGATGACGCGTTTCATTTTGGAAAGCTCCGCCATAAGGTTATTTTTCGTTTGAAGTCGGCCAGCCGTATCCACGATGCATAAATCGATGTCGTGGGTTTTGGCGTATTTAACCCCATCATAAGCCACGCTTGATGGATCGCTATTTGGATTCCCTTTGATAAGTGGGCAATTAAGCCTTTCCGCCCAGACGCTTAATTGCTCAGTGGCTCCAGCCCTGAAGGTATCAGCAGCCACAAGCAGCACTTTTTTGCCTTGGTTTATATAGCGCTTGGCTAATTTGGCGATCGAGGTGGTTTTGCCAACGCCATTGACTCCGACTACAAGTAAAACGGTTGGCCCAGATTCCGCAAAATGAATCTCATTGACGATGGATTCGCCTTTTTCCACATAATCAACGAAAAGGATATCGATAAGCTCTTCATTGATTTTTTTAGGATCGCTAATGCCTTCTTCTTCGCTTTTGTTAAGCAGCTCCTCGCATAAACGAAGAGTCAAGGAAACGCCAACATCGGCTTCAATCAAAATTTGTTCAAGCTCTTCGAAATATTCTTGGTTAACTTTGTTATAACGTTTCGCCAATGAATCAAGTTTGTTGGCGAAAGCCGCTCTTGATTTAGCTAATCCTTTGTCGTATTTTTCGCTTTTTTCATCTTTTTTATCTGCGAATTTGTCTTTTAAAAACGAAAATAAACCCATAATTACTCCTTCGCCAATTTGCTTAGAGCGTCGCTTGCGGCGGCGAATTCCGCCTCTTTTTTGCTTTTTCCTTCGCCTTTTCCTAGCATCGATTCTTCAAAATAGACCGCTGCTACAAAACGCTTATCGTTAGCGGGTCCCCATTCATCGATGATTTTATAAGAAACGGATTCCTTGCTTTCAGCTTGAATCGCCTCTTGAAGCATGCTTTTTGGATCTTCTTCCAAACGCAAAGAAGCTCTTTTGATGTCTTCTTCAAAAATAGCTCGAACCATTTTGTAAGTGAAATCGATCCCTTGATCTAAATAGGTCGCGCCGATAAAGGACTCAAAGACATCCTCTAAGATAGAATGGTTTCCTCTTACTTCGCCTTGCAAAGATTTCCCCACGATTATTTGCTCATCCAAATGATAGCGAAGGGCATAGTTAGCCTCAGATTCCGTTTTAACGAATTGGGCTTTTAATTTGCTCATTCCGCCTTGATTCAGGTTTTTATGGTAAGCGTAAATCAAATCGCTCACGACTAGTCCGACCACAGCATCGCCTAAAAACTCCAGCCTTTCATAATCGAAATGATTTTTGCCGGCGACGCCATTGGCGCTAGAATGGGTAAAAGCCATTACGAAAAGGGAGAGATTATTAGGAACGATTCCAAAAGTGCCAAGCAGCTCTTTAAGCGTTGCCATCGCTAAAACCCTCTTTGATTTTATTCACGATATCGTTATTGGCTAAGCGATAAGCGAGCTCCAAAGAATAATAGAAACTTGTGGCATCGCTATTGCCATGTCCTTTCACGGCCACTTGATTAACGCCAAGTAACATCGCCCCTCCGACTTTTTTCGTGGACATGGTGCTGCTTATTTCTTTAATGCCTTTTTTGGCAAGTAGATAACCAATCTTGCTAAAAACATTCCTTAGGAAGGCCTTCTTCATCATCCCACCCATCAATTTGGCGGTGCCTTCGATGGATTTGATACAGATATTTCCAGAATAGCCATCGCTTACAATCACATTGGCAGGACCGTTCAAAACTTCGGTAGGCTCGATATTCCCGATGAAATTGATTCTGGAATCGCCTTTCAATAGCTTATAGGCTTCTTTGCCAACTGGTGAGCCTTTGCCTTCTTCTGACCCATTGGATAAAAGACCGACTTTTGGATTGGACAAATTAGATCCGCATTTGGCATACAAAGAGCCCATGAATCCGAACTGAGATAATTCTAGAGGGGTATTTTCGTTGCTAGAGCCGGCATCTAAGAAAATCGTGGTATTGCTTTCGCCTCCAATATGAGGCATAGCCGCGGCTAAGGCTGGACGGATGACGCCAGGGATCTTTTTCAAAATCAAAGTGGCGGAGGCTAAAAAAGCGCCAGTAGAACCGCATGAAACGATAGCGGAGGCATTCTCTTCTTTCACCGCATACATCGCTTTGACCATGCTTGATTCTTTTTTACGGAGCACTTCCATCGCCCCAGCTTCCATTTTAATGACATCGGAAGCGTTGATGATTTTGAAAGTGTTCTTCAAAGACGCGAGTTCCTCTTCTTTTCCCACTAAGATAAGTTCAACCTCAGGATGGGCTTTATGGAAGATTTTGACCGCTTCGCTAGTCGCCGCGCTCCCGTTATCTCCGCCCATCATATCCACGATAATTTTCATAATAAAACCTCCCCATAAGTATACTAGAAATTGTCTTCTATGGCATTAAGCTAGTGAGATATCCTTCATTTCTTTTTGAATTTTGGATATATATCTCTTAAATTCCTCATTCTCAGGATGAGAAAGCATGTATGTCACATTGTCACGGCTCTCTTCAAACATTCTGAAATCATCGACGATATTGGCGACATTAAAGCTAGGCAAGCCACTTTGTCTGGTGCCAGCCATCTCGCCAGGGCCTCTTAAGCGCATGTCTTCTTCTGCCAGCTTAAAGCCATCATCAGTTGTCTCTAATATTTTAAGTTTCTCATTTTCCTTTTCCTCGCTTTTGGAATATAAAAGGAAGCAATAGGCTTTATTCCCGTCTCTGCCAACCCTTCCTCTTAGCTGATGAAGGCTAGACAAGGAGAAATGGGATGGGGAATAGATAATCATCAAATTAGCCTCTTTGACGTCAATTCCTACTTCTATCAAGGAAGTGGCAACTAAAATCGGGGTGAGCCCGCTTTTGAAAGACATAATGGCAACATCTTTTTCGAATTCATCCATCTTCCCGTGCATCAAAGTAACTTTGTTAGGATATAAGGATTTATAGATTTCGCTCATCTTTACTACTGATGTTGATTCGTTATCGCCTTCTATTTGCGGAACGACCACATATACTCTGCCATTGTTGGCCAATGATTTTGCTATTGCCTTAGAGACTCTTGGATCATTCTCTTTCAAAAGCAAGGTTTTGACATCTCTTTTGCCTTTTGGGAAAGAAGTCAAAGTAGAAACGTCTAAATCGCCATAGACGCTTAAAGCCAAAGTCCGAGGGATAGGGGTGGCAGACATAAGCAATAAGTCAGCATTATCGCCCTTATTCAATAATCTTGCCCTTTGATTCACTCCGAATTTATGCTGCTCATCGATTATCGCAAGCCCTAAATCGGCGTAATCTAATTTATCGACGAATAAGGCATGGGTGCCGATTATGATATCCACTTCATTGTTCTTGATTTTTTCATAAATCGAGTTTTTTTCTTCTTTGCTTAATGAGCCGATTAAAAGAGAGACCCTCACGCTCGTGTTTTTTAATAGATCTAGGAAATTCGCATAATGCTGCTTTGCCAAAGACTCCGTTGGCGCTAAAAGTGCGGTTTGCTTCTTTCTGGTATAATTGGCATAGCTAGCTAAAAGCGAGACCAAGGTTTTGCCACTCCCAACATCGCCTTGGATCAAACGGTACATCGTGAAAGAGGAATCCATATCATTCAAAATCTCTTTCAAAGCGATTTTTTGGTCGCTAAGCAAGGAATAAGGCAAAGAGTGAATGAAGTCTTTAAGCTCGGCAATATTGATTTTGGAGTCGTTCTTTTTTTGAATTTTGTTATTTTTTCTAATCAAAGCGCTTTTGGTGCTGAACGATAAAGCCTCTTCGTATTTAAGAGTTCTTTTCGCTAATCTTAAGTCTTCTTCGCTTTTAGGGAAATGAGCCTTAAATAAAGCTTCTTTATGCGAAAGCAATTTATATTTCTCTTTAAAATAAGAAGGGATTTCCTCTTTTATTTCCCTTGCCACCAAATCATAGGATTTTTTGACCAAATTCCGAAAAGAATAATTTGAGATATTGCTAGGCAAGTTATAAAGTGGTCTTAAAGCGTTTTCCTCTTCGATTTTGCCCACTAAGATATTGACTAAGCCAATAGAATGCCTCTTGCTATCATAGATGCCGGATAAGGTGTATAAAGTCTCAGACTTCAAAGAGGAGGAAAGATAGCTTCGATTCCAAGCTTCCACCAAAAACAGTTCTCCTTCAATGGTTTCAAAATAAAAGCTCACCAAACTTCTTTTTGCAAAGCGAAGACATCTCCCGATTTGTTTAAGATACCCAAGTTTGACAATCCTTTCTTTGTCTTCGTAAGTCAGCTTTTTAGGCGTATACAAAAAAGATTCATAACGTCTTGGCAAATAGTTCACCACATCCAAAGCACTATTGATTCCAAGAGAAGACAAAGCGAGATTAACGGCAGGGCTTTTGCTTAGTAACATAGGATAATGATAGCATTCTATGCCTTTTTCATAAAAAGAAAACGCCTAGATTTCTAGGCGTAGACATTATTCGATTCCAACTAAGAAGGAATAAACCGGCTGACCACCGCTTCTAAAATCGATTTCTAGGTCAGGATATCTCTTTTGAAGGCTCTTCAAAGCTTCTTGGCTTTCTTTTTCAGTCACATCTTTCCCATAATATATTGAAAGGATCATGCTTTGTTCATCCACCATCGTTTCGACTAAGGAAAGAAGAGCTTCAACCTTGTTTGGGACGGAGCTGACGATCCCTTTGCTATCCTTCATTCCCATATAATAGCCTTTGGTGACATGGACATCGTCGATATCGGTATCTCTGATGGCATAAGTCACTGAGCCACAGCGAATGGTTTTCAAAGACCCTTTCATCGCTTCAAAATTATCTTCCACGCTGGCTTCAGGATTAAATTGCATTAAGGCGGCGATCCCCTGAGGGATGGTTTTAGAAGGAATGACAAACGATTTGACATTGCTATTATCGCTCACTTCGCAAGCTTGGCTCGCGCTCATGACGATATTGCTGTTATTTGGAAGGATGAAAATATTCTTGGCATGGGCTTTTTTTATGGCTTCCACGAAATCGCCCGCAGAAGGATTCATCGTTTGCCCACCGCTGACGATCACATCAACCCCGAGTTCATGGAAGATTTCATCTAATCCTTCTCCGGCGCTAACCGCAATCAAGCCAAAGTCTTTTAAAGGAGTGTCTTCTTTCTTCTTATTGCGTTCGATATTGCTAGCCATATCTGTGGCGAGGTCCCCATGCGAGATATTGTCATGCTCTTCAGACATATTCTCGATTGTGATAGTGACGAATTCGCCATAGTTTTGGGCATAATTCAGCATTGATCCAGGAGATAAGGTGTGGACGTGGACTTTTACGATGTCATCATCTCTTGCTATAACTAGTGATTTTCCATGGCTCGCTAGGAATTTTTGGAATTTTTCCTCTAAGAATGGCTTTTTTCCGTTTTCAGGCGATCCAAGACGAAGAATGAACTGGGTGCAATAGCCATATCCTTCCTCATCCTCGCTTAATTTAGCGCCAGCGTATTCCCCGTTATTCGATAAAAGCGAAGAGACGCTTTCAGAAGAAGAATCGCTAGTATCGCTTCTATCTACGAAATCCCCTTTAGCGGCTTTTGCCATGCCTTCAATTATGACAGTGAGTCCAGCGCCGCCGCTATCGACAACGCCAACCTGTTTCAAGACAGGCAATAATTCAGGGGTGTGGGCAAGAGATTTTTTGGCTTCATTTAATAAATGTTCCAATGTAGCTTCGATCGTTAATTCTTTTTTCGAATTTTCAACATAATCGACTAAAGCGCTGCTAGATTCGCGGATAACAGTCAAAATAGTGCCTTCGACAGGTCGTAAAACAGCTTTATAAGCCACGACTTTCCCGTTTTCGAAAGCCTTGGCTAAATCTAAAGCGTTGATTTCATCTTTGCCTTCCAAATAATCGCCAAACCCGCGAAAAATTTGGCTAGTGATGACGCCAGAATTTCCTCTTGCGCCCATAAGCAAGCCTTTAGAAAAAGATTTTGCGATTGTGTAAACGGAATTATCGTTCTTATTTTGAATCTCTTTAGCACCACTAGTCAAAGTGAGATTCATGTTCATTCCAGTGTCGCCATCAGGGACAGGGAAAACATTCAATTGATCGATCTCCGGATAATGGTTATAAAGATTATTCGCTCCGGAAAGAAATAATTCTTTCAGTTTTTGTCCATTTATAGTTTTCATTTTGTTTAAATCTCTTTGATATCGACAACGTAAACGTCAACACGGTTAAAAGGCATGGAAAATGTTTTTGTGAGTTCATAGCAAACGCGTTTCTGAACTTCGGTAAGAACTTCCGTGATTTTCACATCAGGCGCGACATAAATATAAACGCCGACTGAATACCCTTTTTTCTTATCGCCTTTGATATATATGCCTTTGGAGTATTCGCTTTTTTTAAGAAGATGGTTAATTTCTTCGGATAGCTCGCTTTTGGAAGCAAGTCCAACCACGCCATAACAATCAGAAACCGTATCACCGGCTACCGAAGCAATCGCGCTTAAGGATATGTTGACGCCGCTATAGGCTTTGATTTTTTCTTTTGCCATAAAAATAACTGCTTAAAAGCAGCCTATATTATCGCACTAGAAGAGAATACATTCAATGAATACAAATTCGCCAATAAATAAAATTACTAAATTATAAATACGTTAAATTTTATGTTATTTTTTTCTAAAACAACGCCAAAAATACGCATTTTTTAGAATCCAAAAAACACTTTTGTTAAATTACTATGAGAATGGCCAATACCTGCTTGCGAAAATGAAAAAGGGAGGCCGGCAAAGGCCTCCCTCTCGCGTTTCCGCA
>CAVAYV010000063.1:0-54170 GCA_963593015.1 bacterium
GCTTGTATAAGATACTCTCGCACACAATATCAGTCAAGCGGAAAATTAAAAAATTACGAAAAATTTTTGAAAAATATTTTTGGTGTAATTCCCATGCTCGAAATTAATACAAATTTAAGGAATTATCCGCCTTTCTCAATGAAATTTAACCACTTCCAAAAAGACTAAATATTCTCTTTTATATCCTTATATATAAATATAAAGGGATTTTTTTCGCTCAGAAAATTAGGCTCGTTTATATATTTCTAGCGTCAATCTACAGATTCAACCTTTCTATCAAAACATGACTAATTTTCTATCTGTTTATATTGCAAGACAATAAAAGATAAAATTGCTATAAACGCGGTTACCAATATTGAAGCTTTAAATTGTCAATATCCATAAATCAAAACAAAAAAGGCACCTCTTTCGAGATGCCCAATTTTCTAGTTAGAACTAGTGAAGGATGTCGGCGACGGTGCCAGCACCAACGGTCTTACCACCTTCGCGGATGGAGAACTTGGTTCCCTTTTCAAGAGCGATAGCGTGGATTAATTCGACGGTGAAGGTAACGTTGTCACCAGGCATAACCATGTCGGTACCAGCTGGAAGAGTGATGCTTCCGGTGATATCGGTGGTACGGAAGAAGAATTGTGGACGATAGCCGTTTAAGAAAGCGGTATGACGGCCACCTTCTTCTTTGGTTAAAATGTAAACCGCAGCGGTGAATTTGTCGTGTGGGACGATCGATCCTGGCTTAGCAAGAACTTGGCCACGTTCGACTTGGTCGTGGGTGATACCACGGAGCAAGACACCGACGTTGTCTCCGCCAGTGGCGAAGTCTAAGGTCTTACGGAACATTTCAAGACCGGTGATAACAGTCTTTTGGGTTGGACGGATGCCAACGATTTCGGCTTCGTCATTGATGTGAGCGACACCACGTTCGACTCTACCAGTGACGACGGTTCCACGACCAGAGATGGTGAGAACGTCTTCGATTGGGAGAAGGAATGGTTTGTCATCTTCACGAGCTGGATCTGGGACATAGGTATCGAGAGCATTCAATAACTCACGGATGGAAGCGCAAGCTGGATCATCGAGAGAAGTAGCTTCGCCGGCCTTTTTGGCAGATCCACGAATGATTGGGGTATCATCGCCTGGGAATCCGTATTTGCTTAATAACTCACGGACGTCCATTTCGACGATGTCGATTAATTCTGGATCATCGACCATATCGCATTTGTTGAGGTAGACGATGATATAAGGAACACCGACTTGACGAGCAAGTAAGACGTGTTCACGGGTTTGTGGCATAACGCCATCAGCGGCTGAAACGACTAAGATACCAGCGTCCATTTGGGCGGCACCAGTAATCATGTTCTTGACGTAGTCAGCGTGCCCTGGGCAGTCAACGTGAGCGTAGTGACGCTTCGCAGTTTCATACTCTTCGTGGGCGGTATTGATTGTAATACCACGAGCTCTTTCTTCTGGGCTGCTGTCGATAGCGCTATAAGCCATATCGACGGCGTTTCCGTCTTTACCACCAGTGGCTTTTCCAACCATGGAAAGGACGTGGGTGATAGCGGCGGTAAGAGTGGTCTTACCGTGGTCGACGTGACCAATGGTGCCAACGTTTAAGTGGACACGGTCACGGTTGAATTTTTCTTTTGCCATTGTGTTTTTTCCTCCAAAAATGGTTTTGTAACGACACGCGAAATTATATTAGTGCAATAAATCGATTTTTACAATCACATTTACTTAAGTAATGGGACAAAATCTCACTACTTAAGTCATGTAAACGATTAACGATTGCTCATTGCGTTCTTCTTGACGATCTCATCTTGGACAAAGCGTGGGCATTGTCCATAGTGATCAAAGGTCATCGTGAAGTTGCCTCTGCCCTGCGTTAAGGAGCGGAGGTCAGTAACGTAACCGAACATTTCAGCAAGTGGGACTTCACAAGAGACGACTTTGGCGTTGCCACGGACAGTCTCATTAGTTAAGTTACCACGTCTACGGCTGATATCGCCGATAACGTCACCATAATATTGTTCTGGAACAGTGACATCCACTTTCATGATTGGTTCGAGGATGACTGGTCCGCACTTATTCGCGGCTTCTTTAAGAGCCATGGAAGCGGCGATCTTATAAGCTGCTTCAGAGCTATCGACTTCGTGATAGCTTCCGTCGAATAAGGTAGCTTTGATGTCGATGGCTGGGAAGCCAGCGATCAAGCCTCTGTTCATAGCGTCAACTAAGCCAGCGTTTGTTGGTTTGATGAATTCCTTTGGAACGGAACCGCCGACAACGGCATCAACGAATTCGAAGCCTTTGCCTGGGTTTGGTTCAAAGCGGAGCCAAACGTGACCATATTGACCATGACCACCGGATTGTTTGATGTATTTGCCTTCGCATTCAGCGGTCTTGGTGATGGTCTCACGATAGTTGACTTGCGGGGCACCGACGTTGACATCGACGTTGAATTCACGTCTCATGCGTTCAACAAGGATTTCAAGTTGAAGCTCACCGACGCCACCGATGATGGTTTGGCCGGTTTCGGCGTTGGTGTGGACACGGAAGGTTGGATCTTCTTCCGCGAGTTTTTGTAAGGCAACGGACATCTTCTCAACGTCAGCTTTGGTCTTTGGCTCAACAGCTTCTTCCAAAACTGGCTCTGGGAATTCCATTTTCTCCAAAACGACTGGTTCGTTTGGATCAGTCAAGGTATCACCGGTGGTGGTTCCCTTTAAACCGATGACAGCGCCGATTTCACCAGCGTGTAAGACGCTGACTTCTTGACGGCGGTTAGAATGCATTAAGACCAAACGGGCAATGCGTTCTTGGACGCCGCGGCTGCTGTTATAGACATAGGACCCGCTCTTCAATTCGCCTTGGTAGACACGAACGTAGGCCAAACGGCCGACGAATGGGTCAGTGGCGATCTTGAAGGCAAGACCGACGAACGGAGCGTCATCGGTGACTTGGCAAGTATATTCTTTGCCTTTTAATTCTCCTTTTTCACCTGGAATATCAAGTGGGGATGGGAGATAGTCGATGACGGCATCAAGCAATAATTGGACGCCTTTGTTTTTGAAGGCGGTTCCGCAGAAGACTGGGAAGAATTTGCCAGAGATAGTGGCTTTTCTCATGACGGCTTTGATTTCGTCAACGCTTGGCTCTTCTCCTTCAAGAACTTTCATCATAAGCTCATCATCATAAGAAGCGAGCTTTTCGATTAATTGTTGATGATAGAAGTTGGCTTTTTCTTTCAAATCATCTGGGATTGGTTTCTCGGTTGGGGCGTCATCTTTGTTGCCGGTGTAATACCAGGCAACCATTCTGACCAAATCGATTTCGCCGGTGAATTGGGATTCACGACCGATTGGATATTGGGCGGCGGCATAATCGACGCCGAGTCTCTCTTTGAGAGTGCTTAAGCACATTTCGAAGTCCGCGCCAATAGCATCCATCTTGTTGCAGAAGATGATTCTTGGGACCCCGTACTTATCAGCTTGGCGCCAAACGGTTTCGGTTTGTGGCTCGACGCCGTTTTTGGAATCAAGAACGGTGACGGCACCATCAAGAACGCGAAGCGAACGTTCAACTTCAACGGTGAAGTCGACGTGCCCTGGAGTGTCGATGATATTGATACGATGGCCTTTCCAGAAGCAAGTTGTAGCGGAGCTAGTGATAGTGATACCACGCTCTTGCTCTTCTTCCATCCAGTCCATGATGGCGGTTCCTTCGTGGACTTCGCCAATTTTGTGGGTTCTACCGGTGTAATAAAGGATACGTTCACTTGTCGTAGTTTTGCCTGCGTCAATGTGAGCCATAATGCCGATGTTGCGGGTATGAGGGAGGTCGTAAGTTTCCGACTCTTTAATCATATTCTCGTCAGCCATATTTCTCTCCTTTGATTACCAGCGATAGTGGGCATAGGCTTTATTGGCCTCGGCCATCTTGTGGACGTCTTCTTTCTTCTTGACGGAAGCACCGCTGCCGTTGGCGGCATCGATGATTTCGGCGGCAAGTTTTTGTTCCATGGTCTTCTCGTTGCGGAGACGGCTATAGGTAACTAACCAGCGGAGTCCTAAGGTTTGTTTTCTTTCTGGGGAGACCTCGACTGGGACTTGATAGTTGGCAGCACCGATGCGGCGAACTTTCAATTCGACTTCTGGCATGATGTTGTTGATCGCGGTTGCAAAGACATCAATCGCTGGCTTTTGGGTCTTCTCTTCAATGATCTTGAAGGAATTGTAGATGATGGTTTGGGCGGTTCCGCGTTTGCCATCATACATTACACGGTTAATGAGACGAGTAACGAGTTTGCTGTTATAAATTGGATCAGGAAGCACATCGCGCTTCTCAGTTTTACCTTTACGTGACATTGTTATTCTCCTCTACTACTCGCTCTTGGCAGGCTTCTTGGTTCCATACAAGGAACGGCCTTGGCGACGGGCATCGATACCCGCGCAGTCTAAGCATCCGCGAACGATGTGATAACGGACACCTGGAAGATCCTTGACACGACCACCGCGGATCATGACGGTGCTGTGCTCTTGAAGGTTGTGGCCTTCTCCGCCGATATAAGCAGTGACTTCATAGCCATTGGATAAGCGGACACGAGCATACTTACGAAGCGCTGAGTTTGGCTTCTTTGGGGTCATAGTGCCAACACGAGTGCAGACGCCACGTTTTTGGGCACTAGCTTGGTTGGTCGACTTCTTAGTAAGACTGTTGTAGCGTTTGCCAAGAGCTGGGGTCTTTGATTTTTTCGCAGCAGTGTGGCGGCCTTGTCTCACCAATTGATTGATTGTAGGCATTTTCTTTCTCCTATTTCTAA
This sequence comes from bacterium, assembly GCA_963593015.1. Taxonomy (GTDB): domain Bacteria; phylum Bacillota_I; class Bacilli_A; order RFN20; family CAG-826; genus UBA4951. The sequence continues at coordinate 4,823 of CAVAYV010000063.1, forward strand.
CGCAAGGAAATACGCATTTCTTCGCGCGCAAGGGGAAGTTTACGCTTAGCAAATTAGGCTGTCAACAAAGAAATTGTCGAAACTTTTTAATTTATGATACGCTCGGTTCGGTGGACTTCAAAATAAGGCATTTTTATATTTAACCAATCATAAGATTATTTTATCTTTATAAAGAAAAAGAGATTCTTTCGAACCTCTTCCATTCATTTTAGGTTTTTAAAGGCGATGGCCCACAAAATTATTACAAGCACAATCCAGAAAACGAAGAATGCCAAACCGACATACGTTCTCTTTTTAGCTCCTGGGCTAGGATTTTTGCACAATGTTATGATTCCAAAGACAGGGCCTAATAACCCGCCTAATATTCCAAAAATCAGGGCTAGATAAGAAAATATCTCACTATCTTCGTCGTAAGTCTTGCTATTATATTTATAATGTTCCTCGTATTCTTTGTTCAAATAAGCATCGCTCTTATTCGATTCATGGCAATTTGAAGTATACGGATCGTTTGGCTGACTATATTCATCTTCGTCTAGCTCATATGTTCTAGCGCCACATTTTGGGCAATAGTCCATATCGTCAGAGCGATTTTCTTTGCAATTTGGACAATATCTCATAAGTTCAATATATCATATAATTTCTTTAAGTAAATAAAGTGTATCTCAAAAACAAGAAAAGCGTAGCCTTTTGAAAGCTACGCTAAATCTTATTCTTCGATCGCCTCGGTCAATTCGGAATCGGAATCTTCTTCCGTTTCTTCATTTTCCTTGCGGTCATGATCTTCGAAGTAGGTATCACGAACCTCTTTCATTTTGTCTTTGACGGTGAATTTGGATAAGCGTTCAACTTCTTCTTCGATGCTTAAGCGACCAGTTCCCGCTGGAATTAGCTTACCGGTGATGACGTTCTCTTTTAAGCCATGGAGAGAATCTCTCTTGGCTTTGATGGCGGCATCGGTAAGGACACGGGTGGTCTCTTGGAAGGAAGCGGCGGATAAGAAGCTATCGGTCTCAAGGGCGGCCTTGGTGATTCCAAGGACCAATGGATGAGCGACAGCTGGGCGTTTCCCGTTGATGAGAGCGTATTGGTTCTCAGCAGTGAAACGGTCCATATCCACGCGGGTTCCAGGGAGCAAGTTTGTGTCTCCTCCGTCAACGACCACGAATTTGCGGAGCATTTGACGGATGATGATTTCAAGGTGTTTATCAGAGATGCCAATACCTTGAGCGGCATAGACTTTCTGAATTTCCTTGATCATATAGACCTCGACTTTCTCGACGTCAGCGACTTCAAGAAGCTGTTTTGGATTGACAGCGCCTTCGGTGATCTTTCCACCAGCTTCGACATGATCGCCTTCATGGACACGCAAACGGGCACCATACGCGGTCATATATTCTTTGGTCTCAGGTCCTTCTGGCTGCTCGGCTGTATGAGCGGAGGAGCTAGTGACGACGACTCTATAACGTCCGCCTTCGACGTTTTCAATCGTGGTGACTGTGCCGTCGATTTCGGAGATAAGAGCTTCGCCTTTTGGATTACGGGCCTCAACGATTTCTTGAACACGAGGTAAACCTTGGGTGATATCGCTGCCGGCGACACCGCCGCCGTGGAAGACACGAAGTGTTAATTGAGTACCTGGCTCACCAATGGATTGGGCGGCCATGATACCGACCGCATCGCCAACTTCGACAAGTCTGCCAGTCGCCATGTTACGACCATAGCAGTGTTGGCAAACGCCGTTTTTGGTTTCGCAGGTGAAGATGGAGCGAATTTCCACTTCCTTGATTCCCGCTTTGACAATCGCGGCAGCCTGTTCATCGCTGATCATGGTGTTGCCTTTGACAAGGACATTGCCTTTGTCATCAACGACATCATGCATCGCGAAACGGCCGATGAGACGGTCTTTCAAGGTGACAACGATGGAATTTTCGGCAGTATTGCGAATCTCTCTAACAATGAAGCCATGATCGCAATGGCAATCCTCTTCACGGACGATGACATCTTGCGCGACGTCGACAAGACGGCGGGTAAGATAACCAGAGTCAGCGGTCTTAAGAGCGGTATCGGCACCACCCTTACGAGCGCCGTGCGTATTGATGAAGAACTCGCCGACGGTTAAGCCTTCTCTATAGCCAGAGACGATAGGAAGTTCAATCGCTTCGTTCTTCGGGTTCGAAACCAGACCCTTCATACCGATCAACTGAGCGAAGTTACCAGTGTTACCACGAGCGCCAGATTCAGCCATGACGACTAATGGGTTGCGCTTATCGCTGGAGATAGCCTCTTTGACAAGATCAGTGACTTGGTCTGTGACCTTGTTCCAGACGGCGACGACTTGGTTATGACGTTCTTTGTCGGACATGTAACCTTCTTTATAAAGTTCGGTTATCTTGTCGACTTGCTCATAGCCTTTGTTGACGATTTCGTATTTGCCATGGACCGAGTTAATGTCACTTCCAGCGACTGTGACGGCGCTGATGGTGGAATACTCAAATCCTTGGTCTTTGATCTTGTCTAAGATCGCGCTCGTTTTAGAAGGTGTGCCTTCAACACGAGCAGGATTATTCATATCGTATTTATGGAAGATGATATCGATCAAGGAGCCTAATCTCTTCTTATTGATAGGAAGGTTCACTGGATGAGAGTGAATGGCTTCTTTGATATCGGTGCCTTTTTCCACGAACCATCCTTTGACGACATCGATCTTCGATTCCGGATCGCTATTGATGAAGCGGAAATCATCTGGGAAGATCTCGTTGAAGATGACCTTGCCAACGCTAGTGAGCATGTATTTGCCTTTCGCGAAATATGGAAGACCATAATCATTGATGTTATCTGGGTCGGTTTCAGGGGCAAAAGTCTTATGGAGGGATTCGCTACGAATGGCAATACGGTTATGCAAGCCAATCGCATGAGTCTCATAAGCGTGGAAGACTTCGGAAACTGAGGAGAAGACGCTGCCTTCCATGGAAGCAAAGCGTTCATATTCAAGAGCTTGTTCTTCATTCGCGGCTTTTTCGCCTAAATTGCTATCATAGATCTTGATGGAACGCAATTTGGCAACACGAGCTAGATAATCTTCTTTGGTCTCTTCAAGGGTGAGCCAATAGTTACCGACGATCATATCCTGAGAAGGAATGACGATTGGTTTGCCATCCTTTGGACCAAGAATATTATTGGAAGCGAGCATCAAATCGAGCGCTTCTTCTTGGGCAGCTTTGCCTAATGGGACGTGAACAGCCATCTGGTCACCATCGAAGTCAGCGTTGAAGCCAGTGCAAACGAGTGGGTGCAAACGGATAGCGTGTCCATCGACAAGCTTTGGTTGGAAGGCTTGGATGCCAAGTCTATGCAAGGTTGGAGCGCGGTTTAAGAGAACTGGGTGCTCCCCGATGATCTCTTCGACGATGTCATAAACGATTGAATCATAACGGTCGATGATCTTATCGGCTTGCTTATGAGCGGTCACATATCCGCGTTTGATTAACAAGGCGGCGATGAATGGACGGAGCAATTGGATAGCCATCTCGCGAGGGAGTCCGCATTGATACATCTTAAGATCTGGTCCGACCGCGATGACGGAACGGCCAGAATAATCAACACGCTTGCCGAGCAAGTTTTGACGGAAGCGTCCTTGCTTGCCTTTTAAGCCACTTGAGAGAGACTTCAAAGCGCGGCCATTAGGGCCAGTGACTGGTTTAGAGCGGCGGCCATTGTCAATCAAGGCATCGACCGCTTCTTGAAGCATACGTTTTTCATTCATGAGAATGACGTATGGGGCGTTCATATCGATAAGCTTCTTCAAACGGGTGTTACGGGAGATGACACGGCGATACAAATCGTTCAAATCGCTCGCGGCGAATCTTCCGCCGTCTAATTGAAGCATCGGGCGCAAATCCGGTGGGATGACCGGGATGACATCCAAAATCATCCATTCTGGTTTTTGGTTGCTGTCGCGGAAAGATTGAATGACTTCAAGTCTCTTCGTTAATTTCAGACGGCGTTGGCCATTCAATTCGCTGATTTCTTCGCTGATTTTCTTGAATTCTTTATCAAGATCAATCTCTTGAAGAAGGCGTTTGATGGCAGCGGCGCCTTCGCCGAATTCCGCACCGGTGTACTTATAGATGAAGTTAGCATTGGTGAAGAAGTCGAAAGTTTCGTTTGGATTTTGCATCTTGGCGATTAAATCGTCGGCAAGGGTAGCATCCGCGCTTTCGGCTGGAATCTCTGGCTTCAATTCGTTGATGGCGTCCACAAAGACGACACGGCAAGTCTTCTCATCTAAGAATTGACGATAGGTGAGAACGGTGCTAGTGCCTGGATTCAAAACCACGTGAGCGGCGAAATAAATGATTTCCTCGAGCTCTTTTGGCGACATTTCAAGCACCAAGCCCATGCGGGAAGGGATGCCTTTCAAATACCAAATATGGGAGCAAGGAGAAACTAATTCGATATGGCCGAATCTTTCTCTTCTCCATTCTTTGGAGATGACTTCGACACCGCATTTCTCGCAAGTGATTCCTTGGTAGCGGATCTTTTTGTATTTGCCGCAATGGCATTCATAGTCTTTGGCTGGACCGAAAATCTTTTCGCAGAATAATCCGCCCATTTCAGGTTTTTGACTACGGTAGTTAATGGTTTCTGGACGAGTGACTTCCCCATGGCTCCATCCACGAATGGTTTCAGGAGAGGCAAGGCCAACTTGCATCGCCGCTAATTCATTGATATCAAACATGATTTAGTTACCTCCTTATTCCTCGTCTCCGGCATCTCCGGCTGCGCCAGAGAGGATAGAGAGTCCTTCTTCTTCCATCGCTTCATCGTTAGAAGGCTCATTGACTTCTTCAGTCTCACGAGCTTCTTCTTCGCGAGGAGAAGTCATATTGCGAATGGCGCTATTGACTTTGCGCTCTTCGATTAAAGCTTCTTTCGCTAAATCGTCCATAGAGATGGCTTCGTCTTCGTGGTCATATAAGTGAACGTCGACGCATAAGCCCTTAAGTTCTTTGGTGAAGACCTTGAAGGCTTCAGGCATTCCTGGACGTGGGAGAGACATGCCTTTGATAATGGCTTCATAGGCTTTTCTTCTGCCGACTCTGTCATCGCTCTTGACGGTCATCATTTCTTGCAAGACATGGGCGGCGCCATAGGCTTCAAGAGCCCAGACTTCCATTTCACCAAATCTCTGACCGCCGTTTTGGGCTTTGCCGCCGAGAGGCTGCTGCGTGACTAAGCTATATGGGCCAGTGGCACGGGCATGAAGCTTATCATCGACCATGTGAACGAGCTTAATCATATACATAACGCCGACGGAAATACGTTCCGCGAAGCGCTCGCCGGTTTGTCCATCGTACAAGATGGCCTTTCCGTCTTCGGAAATGCCAGCCTTGGCCATGAGGTCTTTGATTTCGCTGTCGTTAGCGCCATCGAAAACCGGAGTGGACACGCGTAAGCCTAATTTTTGGCAAGCTAAACCTAAATGGACTTCGCTGATCTGACCGATGTTCATACGGGAAGGAACGCCCATTGGGGAAAGCATGATATCGATTGGGGTGCCATCTGGAAGGAATGGCATATCCTCGACTGGCAAGATCTTCGAGATAACGCCTTTGTTACCATGACGTCCAGACATCTTATCGCCCTCGGAGATTTTTCTCTTTTGAACGATATAGACACGGATCTTCTCGATAACGCCAGGGGCAAGAGGATCTTTGTTTTTGCGGGAATAGGTTCTAACGCCTAAGACAATTCCAGCACCGCCGTGTGGGACGCGCAAGGAGCTGTCTTTGCCGTCTTTGGTCTTTTCGCCGAAGATAGCCATAAGGAGTTTTTCTTCTGGGGTTGGCTCGGTTTGTCCTTTTGGAGTGGTCTTACCAACCAAGATATCGCCTTCTTTGACTTCAGCGCCAGGGATGATGATGCCTCTTTCATCCAAGAAAGTTTTGGCTTCATCGCTGACATTTGGGATGTCACGTGTGATGGTTTCGTTGCCTAATTTGGTTTCACGGCATTCAAGATCATGGCATTCGATGTGGATTGTGGTATAGGTATCATCCTTAACCATTCTCTCAGAAAGAATGACCGCGTCTTCGTAGTTATAGCCGTGCCAAGTCATATAGGCGATAAGGACGTTTTGGCCAAGGGCCAATTCGCCATTTCTCATAGCTGGGCCATCGGCAATGACGCTGCCTTTTTTAACTTTGTCTCCAACTTTGACGATGGAGTTTTGGTTAATGCAGGTGCCATTGTTGCTGCGATCGAATTTTTGGAGTTTGTAGACGTGTTTGGTATTTCCTTCTTTGACTTCGATGCTCTTGCTATCGGTGTAGGTGACAACGCCATCTTCCGTAGCGACAACCGCTAAACCAGAGTCACGGGCGATAACTCCTTCCATGCCAGTGCCAACGCGTGGAAGCGATGGACGGAGCAAAGGAAGGGCTTGACGTTGCATGTTGGCACCCATCAAAGCACGGTGGGAGTCGTCGTTTTCAAGGAATGGAATACAAGCAGTCGCAATAGAGACGACTTGTTTTGGAGAAACGTCAACATAAGAGATGCGGGATTTGTGAACACGGGTGTTGTCATCGTCATGACGGCAGACAACCTCGTCTTCGATGATTTCTTTGACAAGAGTCTTCTCGCCGTCGAGGGTGATTTCCACTGGCTCGCCTAACTTGACGTTAGCTTCAGCGATATATAAGCCTCTTTCATCATCCGCGCTCAAATATTCGGCTTTGTCAGAGACATAATCGTGGCCATTCTCGTGGATGACGATACGATATGGGGTTTGAATAAAGCCATATTTGTTAATGCGGGCATAGGTGCAAAGGTTATTGATAAGACCAATGTTTTGTCCTTCAGGCGTTTCGATAGGGCAGATACGTCCATAATGAGTGTAATGAACGTCACGAACTTCCATGGAAACGCGCTTTCTGGCTAAACCGCCAGGACCAAGCGCGGAAATGCGGCGCTTATTGGTCAATTCGGCCAAAGGATTGGTTTGATCCATGAATTGAGAAAGCTGGCTGGAAGCGAAGAATTCGCGAACAGAGCTAGTCAAAGGACGAATGTTGATCAGGGATTGCGGCTTGGCACTCGACAAATCGGAGATCGACATTTTTTGTTGGACGGTTTTGGCCATTTTGGTCAAACCGATCCGGAATTGGGTTTGGAGAAGCTCTCCGACGCAGCGCACGCGGCGGTTGCCTAAATGATCGATATCATCGGTTTCGCCGATACCATCTTGAATATTGCAGAAATAAGAGAAGCAAGCGACGATGTCAGAGATGGTGACGCGTGGAAGAGTCGTGTTCAAATCGGTACCAATGATGGAAACGACTTTTTCGCTTGTTTTGTCATTGGCGTAGACTTTGACGACATTGACGGTGGTGTTGGTATCAATGGCGCTATTGGCGGAAAGTTTCTTTTCCATCGCGCCATTTTCAAACACTTCATGGTCGTGCAAATATTCGACATCGCTCTTGGTGAGTTTGTAGCCGGAGACAAAAGCTTCGCCAGTTTCTTCATTGCAAATGACTTCACCATTGGCGTCAGTCAAATTTTCGGCAAGGATACGGCCAGCCAAGCGGTCATAAATGCCTAACTTTTGAGCATATTTAAAACGTCCGGCTCTACCTAAGTCATAACGTTTTTCATCAAAGAATCTTTGGACTAAGAAATCAACGACGCCGTTTTGGGTGATTGGTTCGCCTGGTTTTAATTTGCGGAAGATGTCAACTAAAGCATCACTCGCCGTTTTGATATTGGAATCTTTGGCCAAGGTGGCTATCATTGCGTCACTATCGCCAAATAATTCTTTGATCTTGGATTCGGAATCAAATCCTAAAGCCTTGAAAAGAATGGTGGCTGGCATTTTGCGTTGACGGTCGATTCTGACCCACATAATGCCTTTGGCATCGCTCTCGAATTGGAGCCATGTGCCACGGGTAGGAATGATTTCGCCATTATAGAAATGGGTTTGAGAAGCATCGATTGTGTCTTGGAAATATGCGCCTGGAGATCTGACAATCTGACTGACGATGACTCTTTCGGCACCATTGACGATGAAAGTTCCATTGTCGGTCATCATAGGAACATCGCCCATGAAGACTTCGCTGTCTTCTTTGATTTCGCCAGTAGTGTGATCGTTCAAACGAAGGGTGACCTTGAGCTTGCTTGAATAAGTCAAGTCGCCTTGTTTGCATTCGAGTGGGTCATACTCTGGGGCTTCGAAACGAGAGGAAACGTAATCAATGGAGACGTTTCCAGAGTAGCTATAGATTGGGAATACTTCCTTCATGACCTCGTCGATGCCTTTATCAAGGAACCATTTGAAAGAATCGGTTTGAATTTCGACAAGATAAGGAAGATTTAAGCTTCCGCTGATTTTGGAGAAGTTGATGTGAGTAGCTTCTTCGGCAGAAATGTTTTGGCCACTAGCCATGATTTTGCTATTTTTGGTCATTTGTTACTCCTTGTTGGTTGCTAATAGGATCCAATATCCTTTTTTTCGCCGTAGCACTTCTACTTTATTAAATAAGGATTGAAGGTGGCTATAAACGGACTCGGCACCTTGCTGTCGACGGATGACGATGATTAATTTGCCATCGGGCTCTAAATGTTCCAAAGCCCCGTCATAGATAGCATAGGTTACTTTTTTTCCAGCCCGAATCGGCGGATTCGAGATAATGGAAGTGAAAGTGGAGTTTATGTTGAGGTAAACATCGCTATTGACGATCTCGACTCTAGATGAAACGCCAAGGGTTTTGGCGTTTTCGTTTGCCAGTTCGAGGGCTCTAGTATTCACGTCAGCAAGAGTGAGCTGGCGAGAAGAGTCAGAGGCGGCCAGTATTAGTCCGATTGGGCCTGTACCGCACCCCATGTCTAGGATCTTATTTCCAAGATCCATTTGGATAATGGTTTCAAGCAAATACTTACTACCATCGTCCAAATGCTCTTTGGAGAAGGTCCCGCTTGTCCCGAGTAATGTGAATTTGTCCCCATTGATGTCGGCTTCGTAAGAATAATATTTAACTTTCTTTGGAGTTACTGAATCAAAGTATTGGGGCACAATAATAACCTCTTAATATAACGGGAAACCCCCTCCCCGTTGCGATGAGAACGGTGGAGGGGTAAAAAAGAATCAAAATTAGTGTGAAACTTATTTGATTTCGACTTCGGCGCCGACTTCGGTGAGCTGAGTTTTGTAGCTTTCAGCTTCGGCTGGGGAAATCTTCTCTTTGAGGGCGACTGGAGCGCCATCAACGAGTTTCTTGGCATCCATAAGTCCTAAGCCAGTGATGGTTTGGACGACTTTGATGACGGCGACTTTGCCGGCAGTTCCGATACCCTTTAAGAATAAGGAAACTTCGCTTGGTCCCTTCTTAGCTGGTCCTTCTTCTTCAGCTGGAGCAGTAGTGACAGCGACAGCGGCGGTGACACCGAATTCGGTTTCAACGGCTTTGACGAGATCGTTTAATTCGACAACGCTCATTTGTTTGAGTGTGTCGAGGATTTGTTCATTGGTTAACTTTTCAGCCATGGTTTTATCCTCCTATTAGGCTATTGAGCGGCAGCGTCGTTGGCTGCAACTGGTGCTCCACCGTTCTTTTCGGCGATGGCAGCGATGGTGCGGGCAAACCCAGAGATTGGGGCGTTCAGGACTTGGCAGAACATTGACAATAAGCCTTCTTTGCTTGGCATCTTGGCGATGGCAACCATTCCAGCTCCGTCATAAGCCTTTCCTTCGACATATCCGCCTTTGATCACGAGTTGTTCGTGTTCACGGGCAAATTTGCGAAGAACTTCTGGTCCAGCGGAGATTTCCTTAGAGAAGACAAACGCATTTGGTCCCCCAAGGTATTCATCGAGTCCGTCTTTTTGCTCGTCTTTGAGAGCGCGGGCAACGAGAGTGTTTTTATAAACATTCATCTTGGCACCTTTCTCGGCGAGTTTGTGACGGAGTTCGCTTAACTCAGCGACGGTTAATCCTGCATAGGAAACGATCGTGAGGGATCCGCAATTGGATAAGTTGTCTTCGATTTCGGAAACAGTGGCTTTCTTAGCGGCTAAAACTTCCTTGTTCATGCTAGGTTCCTCCTTTCTTTAAGTGTCGACTATGTGATGCTTGGTATAACTAGCGAGTCATATGTGAATTTCACCTCAGCAACGTGAATTATTAAGGCACTTGCCCGTTGCTATCTTAGGTATACGAAGCTATTCACCAAAAATGAATTTAAAGACCGGATTAGTTGCGGCCTTCGACGAGGATCTTCATGCCTGGGCCCATAGTGGTATGGACGACAGCGTTTTTCATGTAGATACCTTTGACGGAAGATGGACGGCTCTTGACGACCATGTCGCAGACAGCCTTGAGGTTATCGACGATGTCTTGTTCAGAGAAGCTGACACGGGCAAGAGAGATATTCAAGTTGCCATCTTTGTCAACACGATAGGCAATCTTACCTTTCTTGATTTCGGTGATGGCTTTGCCGATTTCCATGCTGACAGTGCCAGTCTTTGGGTTTGGCATTAAGCCTTTTGGACCGAGGACACGACCCATTTTGCCGAGCTCACCCATCATATCTGGGGTAGCGACGATGACGTCGAATCCGAACCAGTTCTCGCGAACGATCTTGTCGAGGAGTTCTTTTCCGCCGACGAATTCAGCACCAGCGGCCTTGGCCTCTTCTTGCTTGGTATTGGTGACGGCAAGAACGGTCTTGGTTTTTCCGCTTCCATGAGGAAGGGTGATGGTGCCACGGATAAGTTGATCAGCATTGGTTGGGTTGACATTGAGGGCGAAGCTCACATCAATGGTGCTGTCAAACTTGGTGGTAGAAGTTTGTTTAAGTAATTTGGCGGCTTCTTCGAGTGTGTATAAGCGATCCTTCTCGATGAGCTTGGAGGCCGCGATGTATTTCTTTCCTTGTTTCATAATCTAACGGTTCTCCTAATTACTTGTCGATGGCGATGCCCATTTGGCGGGCGCTGCCAGCAACGATCTTTTTCGCAGCTTCAATGTCATTGGCATTTAAGTCTGGCATCTTGTATTCAGCAATCTTGGTTAAATCAGCGTCAGAGATGTGACCGACGATGGTCTTTGGGTTGCCGGAACCTTTTTCGATGCCTGCTGCTTTGAGTAATAAGCCACTCACTGGGCTGGTCTTGATTTCGAAGGCGAATGATTTGTCTTCGAAAGCGGTGATGATGACCGGAACGACTTCGCCTCTTCTGTCTGAAGTCTTCGCGTTGAATTCAGTGCAGAATTTGGCCATTTGGATGCCTGCGGAAGCAAGCTTTGGTCCTGGATGGGCATCTCCGCCTGGGAGTTCCATCTTGAGGACTTTGACGATTTTCTTTGCCATAGTTCTCCTCCTTAATTTGAGAATTATTCGGCAGTGGTAATGAGGATTTCGCCTTCCTCTTCCACGCTTTGTGTATATGCGCACGATAGACGCACGGGCATAAATATACGCGTATGTGTGAAAAAAATCAAATATTTTCTAAAAGAAAAATGAGGGCACCAGAGAAAGAGGCCCTCATCGTATTTTTTATTTGATTTTTCTTTTTAGTAACGTGATTGTGATCAGAACAAGAATCATCGTTAGACCAGTATCGGCCAAAACTGCAACTAACAATGGGAAGTTTGGAATTACGACAGCAAGAATCATGACGGTGATTTTCACAACAATCGAGAAAATGATATTAAATAAAACTTGATGTCTGGCCATTCTAGAAATTTTTATAGCTGAGACGAGTTTGCTTGGATCATCATTCATGATAACGACATCGGCAGATTCGATGGCTAGGTCTGATCCAGCCCCACCCATAGCAACTCCGACATCCGCCAAAGAAATCGAAGGGGCGTCGTTGATCCCATCGCCAATGAAGGCAACGCCACCATCGCTATTAGAAATCTTGTCTGAAAGAATTTTGCTTTTGTCAGCCGGCAAAAGTTCGGCGTGGCATTCTTCGATTCCTAAGCTCTTGCAGGTCGCCAAAGCATTGCTTTCTTTATCCCCGGTTAACATGCATGTGGAAATTCCGCACGCCTTCAAACCATCAACCATCTTTTTGGCTTTTTCTCTAATCACGTCAGAACAAACGAGGTATCCGGCGTATTTTCCGTCAACGGATAGATACACAATCGTGCCAACGCTCGGAACGCTTTCACATTCGATTCCATAACTAGAAAGCAAGGCAGAATTCCCTGCAATAATTGTTTTGCCTTCATAGACACATTCGGTTCCTTTGCCAGCAATTTCGTTAAAAGAAGTAACTTTTGCGCTGATTTCATCAATATTATCATCGCCAACAATCGCCGAGGCCAAAGGATGAGAAGAACGACTTTCCGCAGCCTTGAGATAAGTCAAAAATTCATCATTTGACATATTTTTTGCGGAGATTTTAGTTATTTTGAAAACTCCATATGTTAAAGTTCCAGTTTTATCGCTTACCACAGTTTTGAGTCTAATAAGCTGATCAAAAACGGCTGCGCCTTTGATAATAATGCCATTTTTGCTCGCTAGACCAATCGAGGCAAAATAGGCAAGAGGGACGGAAATAACAATCGCGCAAGGGCATGAAATTACCAAAAATGACAAAGCTACATAAATCCATTTTCCCCAGGTGGCAGAATCAGTGATATTAATGCAAACTGGAGGTATGACCGCCGTTAAAATAGCCAAAGCAACCACGATTGGGGTGTACCATTTTGCAAACTTATCAACGAATCTTGTGGCCTTTGATTTTGATTCAGCGCCTTCTTCGACAAGCTTTATTATTTTAGAAACGGTGCTATTCTCATATTCTTTGCTGACTTTGATTAAAAGGCTTCCTTCTTTCAAAATGGTGCCGCTAGAGACTTCTTCGCCTAAATTCCTTTTGACTGGCACCGGCTCTCCGGTCAAAGAAGACATATCTAAATATCCTTCTCCTTCTATAATTACGCCATCGGCAGGCAAAATTTCTCCGACTTTAGTCAAAATTAAATCGCCAATCTTCAAGGAAGCAGGATCAACATCTTCAATATGATCACCATCTTTTTTATGCGCGATTTTAGCCCTTAAGCCGACCGCATCGGTAATGGCTTTGTGGCTTCTGGAGGTCGCTATGTCTTCGAATAATTCTCCGATTTGGAACAAAAACATCACCATTGTGGCTTCAAAAAATTCATTGTGATCAGGACCGAAAAATCGTAAACAGAAGGCGCCGATCGTAGCAACCACCATCAAGAATTCTTCGCTAAACGGATTCTTTTCTTTGAATATGCCTTCAATGGCTTCCCAAATAACATCATATCCAACAATTAAAAAGCTCACCATCATGACGATGAAATTAGGCCACAATCCGTAATTAGTCTCGTTAAAAAGGAAGAAACCCAAAAGCATCAAAATCAATGAAGCGGATAAACGGGCGATCTTAATCCAAAACTCTTTGTTGAGAATTTCGTTATCAGAATGATTGTGATGGCACTCGCATTCTTTTTCCTTATGTTCTTTTTTATGACAGGCGCAAGACATAATTATTCCTCCAAAACGTGTTCGTGGACCACTTCAAGCAATCGATTAACATGCTCATCGCTTAATTTGTAATAAACCTTGGTGCCATCTTTTCTCGAGCTCACCAAATGGGCGTTTTTCAAAACATTTAATTGATGAGACACCAAGGACTGCGAAGCACCACTCTCATTGATAATCTCTGTGACGTTTTTCTCCCCATCGCTTATGGCATAAAGAATTTTCAATCTAGTGAAGTCGCTTGCGATGTTAAGCAGTGACTCCATCTTATCTAGCGTTTCATCATCAGGCATTTTTGGCATATATGAACTCTCCTTCATATTTTAACTATATTATATGAACGATTATTCATAATTCAACTATAATATGAATATTTCTTCATATTCAAAACAAAAAAAAGAAAAGCCCTAGGTTTCCTAGAGCCTTTGAAAATCAATTTTGATTAAACTCTCTCGATTTCAGAGAAATCAACGTCAACCGGGGTGCTTCTTCCGAAGAAGACCGTATCAACGCGGCAAGCGCCAGTTTCTTTATCGATAGAAATAATCGTGCCTTCAGTGCCTTCAAGAGGTCCGTGGATGACTTTGACTTTGTCGCCGACGTTATAGCGATCATACATTGCGTCATCGACCATGCCCATTCTCTTAAGAACTGGTTCAATCTCTTCACGTCTGACTGGAGTTGGCTTTTGTCCGCCACCGCTAGAACCAGCGATACCGGTGACACCTGGAGTGTTACGAACGATGTACCAAGATTGGTCGGTCATGATCATCTCAACGAAAATATATCCTGGATACAAATTAACGATTTTGGTCTTGCCAGTCGGAATTCCGTCCTTTAAAACTTGTTCTTCTTTTTCAGCGACCAAAACACGAAGAATTTGATCTTGCATGTTCATAGAAACGATACGTTTCTTTAAATTATCCGCAGTTTTCGATTCATGCATCGAATAAGTGGTAACGATGTACCACTGTTTCTCACCTAATTGTGCTGGCATAAAAATTAACCTCCGAAAGCATTCTTAAGCTGCGAGATGATGCTCGCGGCCGTAAGATCCTCTAATGCCAAGAAAATGGCAACAAACAAAGAAATGCAAATGACGACGACGACGCTAGACCATAATTGATCACGCTTCGGCCAACGAACACGTTTGCCTTCTTTGACGACTTCTTTCATGTACTTGACTGGAGTCATTTTCTCTCCTTCCTATTTGCTCTCTTTGTGGAGAGTGTGTTTTCCACAATGAGGACAATACTTCATGAGCTCTAAGCGTTTGGTGCGATTCTCTCTTTTTGGAAGTGAGTAATTTCTGCATAAGCACTCACTGCAAATCAAAAAAACTTTTTCCCTACCCATAACTTATCCTAAATCTCAGTGTGCATATCTTAAATTAGCAAAGTTGACTTTGCAAGAAGAATAATAATTCTTCTAAAGAGAAAATGATAGTCTTTAAGCAGTGTGATAAGAGAGTTTTTGGATAATCTTTTTAACCTCCTCTTCGTAAAGGCTGTATCGGTAATATACTTTTTTCAAAGGAATCCCTAGCATTTCGGAGATTTCTTTAAATTCATGGCCTCCGATTTTAAGCCTGGCAATTTTTAGTAAATCTGGTGAAACATTTTTTGGGGCGATTCCAAGGAAATATACCTCCTCAAAATAATCAACATACCTCGTCGGATTATCGTTTAAGGAATCTGATGGCAAAACGTCATGATAAGTGATGTCTACGCCGGTAGGAATTTCGGAATCCAAGGAATAGAGCTTGTTTCTTTCGGCGAAAATCCTATTTCTTTCTCTTCCGAACGCGTGTTTTAAGCTGATCTCGAAATATGATTTGAATCTATTGCCTTGCCCAAATGAAAAGCCAGCTAGACAGGCGATGTAGCATTTATGGCCAACATCCTGAAGCTCATATAATGAAAAATATCTAAGCAAATCCGGGGCTACATAATAAACTAGCCCTTTAGAAAGCAAATCGTAACGGATGTCTAAAGTGCATTGTGCGCCTTCAACGCCGCTTCTGGATAAATAAAGTAACTCTTCGTCGCTTGCCTTGGAAAAATTAGCCATAAGGTTATCTCCTTTATGGCAAGAAGTAACTAATGACGGCGGTTATGGTCGATCATCCCTAAGAAAATCGAAGTCGCCACTGAGGCATTGAGACTATTTACATGGCCATACATTGGTATTTTGACCACGAAATCGCTGTTTTTCAAAACAAGTCTCGAAATGCCAAAGCCTTCGCTTCCGACAACTAAGCAAATAGGGCATTTATAATCGATTTCGTCATAGTAAGTGCTGCTTTCGCCATCGCTAGAAACCACCCAATAACCATTCTTTTTGAGCGTGTCAATGGCACTAGATAAATTTGTAACAACGGCTACATCGACATAATCGATGGCACCGGTAGAAACTTTTGCGACGGTTCCGTTAAGTGGCACCTCCCCATGGCTTTTCATGACAACCCCAGTACAACCGAAAGCGTCTACCGAACGTAAGATAGCACCTAGGTTATGGGGATCTTCGATGCCATCGAGCATCACGATTAAAGGGTATTTTTGATTTTTCCCTTTTTCGATTAGGTCATTTAAAGAAACCGTCTTATAGTCCTCGACGAAAGCAACGAACCCTTGATGACTGCTCGTCTTAGATATTCTCGCTAACTCTGAATCGTTCACAAACTTATATTTGATCCCATTCAAATTAAGTTTTTTTGTGAATTTGTCATCCTTAAGTCGCGAACTAATTAGGAGAGATTCCACATGACCGCTTTCAATCGAGTTAGCGATGGCATTCTTGCCGTAAATAATGGTACTCATAAATTTCTACCTTCCTATTGATTCGCGTGGGAACAAACATCTGAAGTTATTCATTCCACGGTTGCGTTTATATTCTTTTTTCGTCAATTTATCACTATAGTGAATATTTATCGTCAATTTATTCTAAATTGTAAAGATTAGAAAATCTTTCTTTCAATCAGCTTAGCGCGGATTTCGTCGCTCTTGGCAAAGTCTTTGTTTGCCTTGGCTTTTTCATATTCGGCGTAAAGATTTTTATCCTCTTCGCTAAGTAAGGGGAATGCGGGTTTCAATCCCAAAACATCCATATCCGAATGAAGGGTCAAAAATGCGAAATACAAAGACTCAATATCTAATGGTTTTTTAGAAAGTAAAACATTCAAAGCCTTATTTTCCTCGTAAAGAGCCGCTAGGGCATTCGGAGTGTTCAAATCGTCGCACAATGCGTCAATTACTTTAGAATCGTTAACATTTGGAAGGTTTTCTAATTTTTTACCGGCGATTTGCAAGGTTATCGCCGCTCTATTCAAAGAAGAAGCCAACTGATTCGCTTTCTTTTGCGCTTCTTTCATTGTCTCTTCGGAGAAGCTGGCAGGCGCTCTATAATGAGCGGCCAAAACCATTAAACGGAATGGAATGCCGCCATATTCTTTCGTAACGTCTTTCATTAAAATGACATTGCCTAAAGACTTGCTCATTTTTTGGTTATTCATATTAATGAAGCCATTGTGGATCCAATAACGGGCCAGTTTGTTGTTATTATGGGCTTTTGATTGGGCGATTTCATTTTCATGATGAGGGAACTTCAAATCAAAACCGCCGCCATGAATGTCAATATAGCCATTTTGGGCAGAGAAAATCGAGTTGATCATAACGCAGCATTCTGTATGCCAACCAGGCCTTCCTTCACTCCAAGGGGATGACCACTTTATACCTTCGGTAGTCTTTTTCCACAATGCGAAATCAAGGGGATCCTCCTTTTTGTCATTGACATCGATTCTGGCGCCGCTTTCCAAATCATCGATATTATTATTGGATAACTCTCCATATTGAGGAATGTTTTTGACTCGGAGATAAACATCGCCATCAGCAACATAGGCAGAGCCATTCTTGACCAAATCATCAACATAGGAAATGATTTGATTCATATAAACGGTCGGCTTAGGAGTAATGTCAGGCTGCAAGGATCCAATTTCATCAACCAAAGTGCGATATTCCTTGATTACGCCTTCGGTAAGCTCAGATTCGCTAATTCCGAGTTCTTTCGCTCTTTTGATTATTTTGTCATCGACATCGGTATAGTTGCTGACAAAAGTGACTTCATATCCTAAATGAATGAACAAACGTCTCAAAACATCGCTAACGATTACTGGTCGGAAATTGCCGACATGAGGATCGTTATAAACGGTCGGGCCACAAAAATACATGCTAACTTTGTTAGGAATAAGCGGCTCAAACGTTTCAATTTTATTGCCTAACGAGTTATATAGTTTTACTTCTTTCATCTTCTTTTCTCCTTAAATTGCCTTAAGAATTTCTTTTAAAGCGTACGCAATTCCATCTTCGTAGCTGGCTTTGGTGTGAAACTCCGCGGCCTTATAAGCCTCTGAAGTTGCTTCGCCCATGGCGATTCCATGATATTCTTTTAGCATTCCAATATCATTTCCGGAATCCCCGAAGCAATAAACGTTGTTTTTCTCGATTCCGCTCCTTTTACATAGTTCGCGAATCGGCACGGACTTATCGACGTGTTTAGGCATGATTTCCAAATATTCGGGTCCGGTGATAATTATATGATACTTCTCTTTTTCCTCATTCGTGAAGGGGACAAGGGGTATCCAAGAGCTTGGCCCGCAAACCATAACTTTGTAAATTCTAGTATCGTTTGGAAGATTCACTTTATTCAAATCCGTGAATGAGTCCATCTTGTTCTCGTCTATTTCCCATTTCGCCCACAAAGAGACAGTTGACCCAAAGACATAAAGCTTATTGTCTTTGGCGTAAGCGTAAACATCTTTCCCCTCTCCTTTGAAACGGTCATGAAAATAGACAAGATCATCCAGAGGAAGGGTTTCTTCGCAAATCAAAGTGCCATCTTCCTTATATAGTGCCGCCCCATTGACGGCGATGATGTATTTCTCACCATCATCGAATTTGCTCAAAAAATACTTTATGGCATTGAAGGGGCGCCCGGAATTAATTGCGATTGCGTGTCCTTGTTTCAGCAAGGCATTAATGGATTTAATCGCAGAAGGTGGAATCTCCGTTTGCCCAGCAGGGAGCAAAGTTCCATCTATATCAAAAACAAATAACTTCTTTTTCATAAATCCATCCCGAATTTAGCGAGTTCTTTTGGTTTGGCGATAATGTATTTAGCCTCTTTCAGCAAACCTGGTTTATAAAAGCCATAGCCATATGTGCATAAAGCTAGTGGCAGCGAAGCGTTTTGGGCAGTCAACAAGTCTGGCAAAGAATCTCCGACAAAAACCGTGTTATCGCCATTAAGGTCGTATCTATCCATGAATTTAATGACATTATGTGGGTCTGGCTTTGGTGCTTCTCCTTCGTTTAGGCCTCTAATTTCAGTGAAAAAGCCTTCACCGAAAAATTTATCCAAAATTAGATGAGCCAACGCATTTGGCTTATTTGTGCAAACAAAAAGCAATACTCCTTTGTTTTTTAAATATTTCAAAGTGCTTGTAATGCCATTGAAAGTCTTCGTGTGATTATTCTGGTAACTTCTATAACGCGGCATATATTCATTTTTCAGTTTCAAAAAATTCTCATTGTTATCGTTTTCTTTCAAAGCCCGATGAATCAAAGCGTCAGCGCCATCACCAACCAAGGAATGGCATTCTTTTTTGGAAAAGGAATAATCAAAGCCGCATGAGGAAAGGGCATCGTTTATTGCAAGACGTATGTCAGTAATCGTATCTAGAAGCGTCCCATCTAAATCGAATATCAATGCCTTTTTCATACCCATAAATTATAAGCACATTTAACTTTTAGTTAAATTTAAACAATTAACAAAAAAAGAATAAGTCACCGAGGCGACTTATTCAGGAATTTTATTGACCTCGATTTCAGGTTCGTCGATGACTTCGATCTTTTCAATGACGACATTGTCATAAGGCTTGTTGTAATAATGATCAACCCTTACTTTCGCGATTGCATCCAATACGTCAAATCCATCAACTAGCTTTCCAAAAGCAGCATATTCGTTATCAAGATGAGGGGCATCTTTGTGCATGATGAAGAATTGACTCGAAGCGGAATCCCTAACCATGGTTCTAGCCATTGAGATAACCCCGCGGGTATGCTTTAAAGGGTTTGGGGTACCGTTGCTTAAGAAATCGCCATGAATGGTGTAGCCGGTCTCCTTTTCATTGCCCTTTTGGTCAACTCCGCCTCCTTGGATCATAAATCCTTTGATAACGCGATGGAAAATAAGGCCATCATAGAAACCGCTTCTAGCTAAACTGACAAAGTTTGCGGCTGTGTTCTTAGCAGCGTCATAATCCATCTCGACACTCATCGTGCCAAAATCTTTAACGTGAATTTTAATCATAATTATCCTTCTAAAATTATTTTTTATCCTTGTTTTACAGGCTTTTTACTTGGCAGCCTGGCTTTTGAACTTATCGCTAGTTAGTTCGAATTTTTCGGCGAACAAAGCTGGTGCACCATAGTAAGCGATAACGTTTTTGACATTTTCCGCATTAACTGGCTTGAAGAAAGAGATGTTCGCGGAGGAGCCTGAATCATTCACGGCTACAAAAAGCTCATCATCCATATAAGCTACGTAGAAAGTTCCTTTATAAGATTTCTCTAGCTCTAAGATTTTCTCTTGCACTTGTGGGGTCAAAAGATAGAAAACGCTTGTCTCGTCGCTTGCCAAAATTTTGAATTTTTTATTAAATTGGATATATTCTGTTTCAACTGGCGACAAATCTCCCTTTGGCCCTTTTAAGCCAAATGACAATATCCCAGTCTTTTCCATAATCTTAACCGTTTGATGGAAGTTGCGCCCCATTTTGAAGTTAAACATTGTGCCTTTCGCATAGGTTTCATAAGTCACCACGGTATTGCCTTTGCTATCGGTATGCGTTTCTCTTCTTTGAAGGTCATAAACCGCTTTTTTAAAGGGGATTCCTTTATATTTTCCTTGCACAAAATCCGAACCGATATAACGATCTGGTTTTGCGAAGAAGCCAGGTTTCATTACCGTTTCAAGAGTAAGCATCATGTTATAGTCAGCGTAATATCCAGGAAATGCCTTATCCATAACGGCTTGGCCGATTTTGATGCGCACTTCCTTTTTGTATTTTGCGTTGATCATTCCGGCGATAATGAAAAATATTACGCAAAGAAAAACGAAACCGATTCCAAGAATGGTAAAGTTGCTTTGATCCATCGTCGCTCCGACAATTTGAAAAATAACCGCTCCAGTAACAAGAACAATTCCGATTATCACCATCGCCATAAAAGCGCCAAACTTATTCTTTCGGTATTTCTCTAATTCCGCGAACGCGGAATCTAGTTCTTTTTCTGCATTTTTTTCCGTATTCTCCATAGAACCTCCTACTAAGAACAAAAGAGGCCTCAAAGCGAGGCCTCAACAAAAATCTAATTAGAATTCGATTTTAACGTCTTGGCGTTTAGCTTCTTCGGCTTCGAAGAAATCACGTTTTTCGAAATGATAGTGGCGAGCGACGATGCTGCTTGGGAAAACGATAATCTCTTGGTTGAAAACGCTGACGTTGGAGTTATAAACACGGCGTGAGGCTTGAAGTTGTTCTTCAACTTCCGAGATTTGGCTTTGAAGCTTGCTGAAATTCTCGCTGGCTTTGAGGTCTGGATATTGTTCAGCGACAACATTGATGGAATCAAAAGCTTTGGAAACATTGGAAGCAAATTCGCTCTTCTCTTTCATAGAAGCGTTGCTGGAGGGACGACGCATCTCGGTGACTTTGCTAAGAGTCTCAGATTCATGTTTGGCATAGCCTTTAACGGTTGCGACGGTCTTCGTCAACAAATCATAACGTTTTGTTAAGGCAACATCGATCCCAGAAGCGGCCTCGTCGATTTTGACTTGATGACGGCGGAGCCTATTTCCGCAAGAAACCCACCATCCAATGATTGAAATAACGATAATCAATAAAACAATGGCAATAACAATGCCGATAGCGGCGCCAGTGCCAAGTCCTTCATATAATTTCATAATAAAAAATCTCCTTTATGAATATGTCTTAATTCTAATACAGATAAAGAAAAAAGAAACCAAAACTTAGTTAACGTATCTTTAGATACGTCAATACATCTAAATTAGAAAATTAAAAAAGACCCTCATATCTAGATTTTTATATGAAGGCCCATCTCTTTTGTTGGAATATTACAAGTTCTTCACTTCTTTGAATTCACAAAACCATCGACATCAACTTTTCTCGTATCAATGTTAGAAATCTCTTTTCGAAGTTTTAAAACATAGCTTGGCGAGACGGAGAGTTCATCGACCCCTAGAGAGACAAAAAATGGCAGCAATTCTTCATCTCGAGCAAGTTCCCCGCAAATCCCAACCGGAATTCCGGCTTTATGTCCGTTTTCAATAGTGAGTTTGATCAAACGAAGGATGGCTTTGTGATGAGGGTTGAAAGTCTTGTCCAGCAATGGATTGACACGATCGATTGCCAAAGTATATTGTGAAAGATCGTTTGTGCCAATTGAGAAGAAATCTACGTGCTCAGCCAAAACATCGCTCATTATCGCGGCCGCAGGCGTCTCAATCATGATTCCCACTTTCATAGCGGCATTAAATTTTTCGCCTCTAGAAGTAAGATTGCTTTTCGCTAGCGAGCACATTTCTTTGACAAACTCGATTTCGCTCAAAGAAATAATCATTGGAATCATAATCGACAAATTGCCGAAATAGGATGCTCTATAGAGAGCGGTGAGCTGATCTAGGAACATCGAGGGGCGATCTTTGCAGATACGAATCGATCGATATCCCAAAGCCGGATTCTCTTCTTCTGGCAAATTGAAATAGTCGACTTTTTTATCGGCACCGATGTCAAGAGTGCGAATAATTACTTCCTTCCCCCGCATTGCTTCCACTACTTTTTTGTAATGGATGAATTGTTCTTCTTCGCTTGGATAATCCTTGGCGTCAAGATAAATGAATTCCGAACGGAATAGCCCAATTCCTTCGCCATCATTCTTAATGACATTATCCACTTCATAGCTTGAGGCGATGTTGGAATAGATTTTCAATGTTTTGCCATCAAGCGTTTTAGTGACTTGTCCCCTCAAAGAAGAAAGCTCTTTGAGATTCTGAAGATAGGTTTCCCGAATTTTGGAATATTTTGTAATGTCTTTAGAGGAAGGATCGATAATAAGATTTCCTTTGATGCCATCAACAATGGCGAATTTTCCGTTCAATGATTCATTCACCTCAATGCCATCAAGGGCACAAATTGAAGGAATCTCAAGCATCCTAGTCAAAATGGAAACATGAGAATTGATGCTTCCTTTGACTAAAATCAGGCCAATTAGAAGATTCTTATCTAGCTTCATCAACTCGCTAGAAGGAAGATCATCGCAAATGATGATTGATGGCTCTTTTAAAAAATTGGAATTGTCTTTGTTTTGGAGAACGTCGATTATCTTTTGGGCCACTTCCTTGACATCTCTTGATCTTTCCTTCATGTAAGCGTCATCCATTGACTCAAACATCCTAGAAAGATTTTTGGAAGCGTTATAGACCGCTTCTTCGGCGATTAAGCCACTAGCAATCCCTTCTTTTACCATGTCTTCAAAGTCAAGGTCTTCAGCCATAAGCTTATGGGTGAGGAAGAGCTTAGCCTCTTCCTCACCTAATCGAATCAAAGTATCTTGGTAAAGCTTTTCCAAAGAAAGAATTGTTTTGCTTCTGGCGTTAATAAATCTTTCTTCTTCTTTTTCTTTGCCTTGATAAGTTCCTTTAATATCGTTTTCCTTTTTTTGATAGACAACCAATTTTCCTAAAGCGTAGCCATCGAAAATGCGTTTAGATGGATATTCTCTCATATTTATAAATTCTTTTCGAAAGCGGCCTTTAAGCCATTGATTGCGTCTTCTTCGTCCATGCCTATTGCGCTAACAATGACTTCTTCTCCGCCTTTCACGCATAGGCCCATAACGGCGAATATTCTCTTTAAATCCGCGCTCTTTCCTTTATTGGTGATAGTTATATTAGAAGCATATTTTTTTGCTTCAGCGACAATTATCCCTGCAGGACGGGCGTGAATTCCTTCTTTATCTTTAATAATGTAGTTAAATGTCTTCATTCTATTTTCTCCTTCCGATTCTGATTCCTTTCCATTTTCCTAGTTCTGGATTTTCAACGTCTTTCTTCAATAAGCCTAGCATCAAAGCCGTTACTAGTGTTCCGATCACCAAGGATAAAATATAGAAATACCATTTGCCAACAACGGCGAAGACGAAGATACCGCCATGAGGAGCCATTAAGGTGCAGCCAAAGAGTACGCTTAGTAAGCCCGCGACAGCCGAGCCAACAACAGATGCTGGAATGACTCTAAGAGGATCTTTCGCGGCATAAGGGATAGCACCTTCGGTGATGAATCCAGCGCCCATGATGTAATTGACGAGAGCTTCTTTTCTTTCTTCTTTTGTCCATTTTTGGGGGAACAGATTAGAAGCTAAAGCAATACCTAATGGAGGCACCATTCCGCCAATCATGACAGCTGCCATCATTTGATAGCAATATTGTTGAGTCGCAGCATCAGTGGTTGCCGCGGCAGTAGTCAATAAGCCAGTTCCGAAGACATAAGCGGCTTTGTTGATCGGACCACCCATATCGATAGCCATCATACCAGCAAGCAAGGCGCCTAATAAGATTGTGAGTTTGTTATCGCCAAGCCAATTCAAAGCTTGCGTGATGCCGATATTGATATATGAGAATGGGGTGTTAAGTAAGAACATCAAACCGCCAATGATCAAGATGCCAAATACCGGATAGATGAGCATTGGTTTTATGCCATCTAACGATTTTGGGAATTTACAAGTAGCTTTTTCTAAAAGTTTGATAACGTATCCCGCTAAGAAGCCAGCCGCGATAGCGCCTAAGAAACCAGCGGTCGCGCCACTATCTTGCCCAGAAATCTTAACTTGTATGGAGAAGGAAGATACCGTGGCTAACGATCCCCCAACAAAGCCAACCGCTAAGCCAGGGCGTCCAGCGATAGAATAGGCGATGAAAGCCGCAAGCACTGGAAGCATAAAGCCAAACGCGGTGCCTCCGACGGTTTTGAAGAACCAGGAAACTGGGGTTCCGGTTCCGAAATTTCCGTCTTGAGGAACGCCGGCAAAAGTATCAATCATGAAAGCGATGGCAATCAAGATTCCCCCACCGATAACAAACGGCAGCATATGGGAGACGCCACTCATCAAATGTTTGTAAATCGAATGCCAAACGGAGGTTCCTTCTTTTTCGTTCTTGCTTTCTTTTTTCTCGGCATTTCCTTTATAAGGTTCAACGCTGCCATCATAGAGCTTTTTGATGAGCGAACCAGGATCGGAGATGCCTTTGCCGACTGTGGCAATGACAACTTTTTTGCCAGCGAACCTATCCATCTCGACATTAACGTCGGCTGCCACGATGATTCCGTCGCAATTAGCGATTTCTTCCTCGGTCAATAGATTCTTAACTCCGCCTGAGCCGTTTGTTTCGACTTTGATGGAATAACCCATTTCTCCCGCTTTCTTCTTCAAAGATTCTTCGGCCATATAAGTATGGGCAATTCCGTTAACACAGCCAGTAACTGCAAGGATTTTTGGCAAATTAGTCACTGGTGCGGCCTTGTTTTCCTCTTTTATTCTTTTTTCTTCCGCTTCGTCGATGATTTTGAGGAATTCTTCTTTAGAAGAAGCGGAAATTAAAGAGTTTTTGAAATTTTCATCCATTAAAAGATTGGATAATCTGGCAAGAACTTCAAGATGAATATTGTCTTCGCTATTTGGTGCGGCTATTAGAAACAGCAGTTGAACTTTCTCGCCATCAAGGGATTGATAATCCACTCCTTCTTTGAAGACCATCGCAGCCAAAGCTGCTTTTGATACGGAGTCAGATTTGCAATGAGGAATTGCAATCCCTTCTCCTATTCCGGTCGTGGATTCCTCTTCGCGGGCATAGACGCCTTGTTTGTAGGCTTCTAAATCAGTGATGACGCCACTTTTGGAAATCAAGGCAACGGCTTTCTCAATCGCGTCGCTTTTGTTAGAAGCCTTTGCCTTAATATCAATCGTGCTTTTTGATAATAAGTCAGTGATTTTCATATCAATTCTCCTTTATTTGTTTTAAGAGCTCTTCAGTATCCTCTTTGGTTGCTAAATTCTCGGAGAACGCTGAAGCGCTGCCGCAGGCAATTCCTCTTTTGAATGCGGCATATAAGTTGGAACTTCGGACATATTCGTCTATAAATCCTGCAACTAGCGAATCGCCAGCCCCAACTGTATTCACGACTTTTCCTTTAGGGGATCTTAATAGATAATGGGTGTAATCTCTTGTTACAAGCAACGCCCCATCCCCTCCTAAGCTAACGATGACGTTTTTGGCGCCTAAATCTATTAGCTTTTTAGCTTCGATAACGAGTTCATCATCATTACTTATCTTAGTGTGAAATAGTTCTTCCAATTCTTCTTTGTTTGGTTTTATGAGTAATGGATGATATTGCAATGTTTTTAGCAATGTGTCTTTGGTGGTGTCTATCACCAATGCGACATTTTCCTCTTTTATTCTTTCTAGGATTCTTTCATAGGTATCGCTTGGGAGACTATTAGGGATTGCCCCAGAGATAACTAGCAAATCCTTAGAGGTTAATTTGGATAATTTCTGAATCAGCTCTTCTATTTTGTCTTCAGTTACCTTAGGTCCTTGCCCGTTTATCGCGGTTTCTTGCATTCCCTTAATTTTAATGTTGATTCTAGTGTTTCCGTTTAAATGAACGAAATCAGTATCGATGTTCTTTTTAGAAAGCTCTTCTTCGATGTATTTGCCGATGAAACCCCCAACAAATCCCATAGCCACTGATTTAGTGCCAAGATTAGCCAAAACTATTGAAACATTGATGCCTTTCCCACCAGGCAGAATAATCTCTTTTTGAGATCGATTAATCGCTCCAACCTCTAATTTTGGCAAATCAACGATGTAGTCCAAGGCTGGGGAAAAAGTTACGGTGTAAATCATTTTTTAACCTCTAATACGTTTTCTTTTCTATATTTGTCATTTAGGATTTTATCAGTAATCAAAGTCGCTTTTTCAAAAGGAGCGAATCTGACGCCTTGCTCTAAATCGAATTTGGAAGAATCAGCGAGAATATAGGCGTTCGCGCATCTATTTAAGGCATTTTCTTTCACGATTGCCTCTTCATAATCTGGAGTTGTGTATCCTTGATTCAAAGAAACGCCATTCGCCCCGAAAAACCCTATATCAAAAGAGAACCTTTTTATCGTTTCCAGAGGGAAAGATCCGACAAAAGCATCTGTGCTTAATTTAATTTCACCACCAGTGACGTAAACTTTGTATTTGCGTTTAGTCAGCTTTTGAGCGATGGTCATGGAATTGGTGACGAAAGTGTTTCCAACTGACGAAATATGGTCACATAAAAAGGATGTAGAGGTTCCAGCATCGATATAAACCAGCATATTGTCCTTGATCAAAGATGAGGCAAACTTAGCGATATCAGTCTTTTCTTCGACGTTCAAAGAAAACTTTTCGTTCATATTTAATTCTAATAATGAAGCATTTCTTTTATTAAGTGATTTGGCCCCACCATGAAGACGAACGATTTTATTTTGCTTTTCTAAAAAAACCAAGTCACCACGGATCGTGGATTCGCTTGATGAGGTGGCATCCATAAGCTCATGCAATGAGACATATTCTTTGCTATCGACTAATTCTAGAATCTTTTCTAATCTTAAATTACGTAACATATTTAACCTTTTTTCCATTATAAAAGCGCTTACATTATAAAACAACAACTTTCGTTATTTTTCATTATTTTTCATTATTTCCTTTAGACATCCTTAAAATTAGATAAATTCACAAAAAGAAAACCCCTTCTTTCGAAGGGGCGATCTTTTAGATCTGATTAGTCAACCCAGCGGATTAATTCCACTTCGGCGTTGTCACCTTTGCGGTGTCCAAGTTTGAAGCTTTGGGTATATCCACCTTTGCGATCCTTGTATTTTGGGGCAATCTCGTTGAAAAGTTTGTTTAAAGCAGAAACTCCCTTTTCATCGCAGATGCCATTACGAAGGACGCTTGCGGCATGTCTACGAGCGGCAAGGTCGCCTCTTTTTCCAAGAGTGACCATGTGAT
This sequence comes from bacterium, assembly GCA_963593015.1. Classification (GTDB taxonomy): domain Bacteria; phylum Bacillota_I; class Bacilli_A; order RFN20; family CAG-826; genus UBA4951. The sequence continues at coordinate 32,518 of CAVAYV010000063.1, forward strand.
CGGCCAATTTGATCAAATCAGCGGAAACGCCACTGGTAACTTTGACTTGTCCATGAACGATTAATTCGCTGACGACATTTCTAAGCATGGCTTGGTTCTTCGAACGGGTATAAGCCGCTTTGAAGCGAACGCCAGTTTTGCCATGCACGTTCTTTCTTCCTTGTGCTGCCATTATTATTCTCCTACGCTATCGCGGAAATGAAGCCCGATAGATGCAAGCTTCTCTTTCACTTCTTTAAGCGACTTCTTGCCTAAGTTACGAACCTTCATCATCTCATCTTCGCTCTTTTGGGTGAGTTCCATGACGGTGCTGATGCCAGCGCGTTTTAAGCAGTTGTTGCTACGAACAGATAAATCGAGTTCTTCGATCATCATGTCTTGGAATTTATTCTCTTCGCTGTGGCTTTCTTCCTTCACGAGTTTGAAATCTTTAACTTTTTCTTCAAGTTTGGTGAATTCATTGAAATGGGCGATGAGAAGCTGAGAAGCCATAGCCACGGCTTGGTAAGGTTTAATCGAACCATTGGTGGTGACTTCTAAAGTTAATTTGTCGAATTTGGAATCGTGCTCAACACGGGTTGGTTCAACGCTATAGGCAACTTTGACCACTGGGCTATAGTTGCTGTCGGTTGGAATAACGCCGATTTGAGTGATTTTCTTTTCAATCTTATTAGCTTCGCCAGTGGAGTAGCCTCTACCGGTTCCGGCATAGATTGTCATTTTGATATGTCCACGTTCGTTTAAGTGGGCAATCTCTAAATCAGGATTGACGACTTCGACTAAGGCTGGAAGGTCTAAATCCGAAGCCTTTAAGACGCCTGGGCCTTTGAAATCAACAGTTAAGCGTTTGGTATCTGAAGAGTTGTCAGTGACTTTGAGAACGAGGTCCTTAAGGTTAAGGACGATCGCCGTAACATCTTCTTCGACGCCTTCGATAGCGCTGAACTCATGACGGACGCCTTCGATTTCGACCGCGAAGACAGAAGCTCCTGGAAGGGCGCTTAGTAAAACGCGGCGTAAGGCATTGCCTAATGTGAGTCCGAATCCGCGTTCAAGCGGAGAGACGATGAAGCGAGAGTAATGATTAGCCTCATCATCGCCATCGACTTTGATTACGAATGGTTGGAAAGGGTCCGGCAAGCGGAGCTCTTCGGCGGCGATTTCGCTATTGGTGTTAGCCATTATTTATTATGCCTCCTATAAATGACTGATACGATTCAATTCCCTTAACGGGTAAGTCCAGCAAACTAGCCTCTTGGGCGTTTTGGAGGACGGCAGCCGTTATGTGGGATTGGGGTTGTATCGGAGATGGAGAGAATTTGAAGTCCGCAAGTGCCTAAAGCACGGACGGCGCTTTCTCTGCCTGGGCCTGGGCCCTTAACGTCAACATCAATTTGACGTAAGCCTTGATCATAAGCGCTCTTGCCAGCGGTTTGAGCGGCTAATTGAGCGGCGAATGGGGTACTCTTTTTAGCACCTTTGTAGCCAAGGGCACCGGCACTGCTCCAAGCAATGACATTGCCTTGGGTATCAGAGATGGTGACGATGGTGTTATTGAAGGTGGAGTGGATGTGAGCAACACCATGGGTAAAGTTGCGCTTTACTTTTTTCTTACGAGCGGTGGTAGTTTTTTTACCAGTTTTCTTGTCTGCCATAATTGCTATCTACTCCTTTCCTTATTTAGTCGCTTCTTTCTTGTTAGCGATGGTCTTTCTCTTACCTTTGCGGGTACGAGCATTGGTTTTGGTGCGTTGTCCACGGACTGGAAGGCCTCTCTTGTGGCGAATTCCACGGTAGCAACCGATTTCTTGAAGGCGTTTGATATTCATCGCGACTTCACGACGTAAATCACCTTCGGTTTTGTATTTGGCGACTTCACTACGAAGGGCGGTTAATTGCTCATCGGTGAGGTTTTTGACGCGGATGTCTTCAGAGACATTGGCCGCTTCACAGATTTTTTTAGCAGTCGTGTTACCGATACCGTAAATATAGGTAAGGGAGATAACGACGCGTTTCTCATTAGGGACATCAACCCCGACAATACGTGCCATAGTTTACTATAGTTCCTTTCATTAGCCCTGTCTTTGCTTGTGCTTTGGATTTGGGCAGATGCACATAACGACGCCGTGCCGGCGGATGATCTTGCATTTATCGCAGATCGGTTTGACGCTTGGTCTCACTTTCATAATGTGTTACTCCTTTTCTAGTTTTAGTTCTTGAATCGGAACGTGATACGCCCGCGTGTTAAATCATAAGGCGAGAATTGCACGGTAACCCTATCGCCGGGGAGAATGCGGATGTAATGCATCCGGATTTTGCCCGAAACGCAGGCCTGGACTACCGCTCCATTGGCAAGTTTCACCTTGAAGTTGGCATTGGGTAAGCACTCCAATACCGTAGCTTCCATTTCTAGACATTCTTCTTTAGCCAAGTGATTAGCTCCTTTCTGGCTTCATCGTGAGGATCTCATAGCCATCATTTGTAACAACTATCGTGTTCTCATAATGCGCACTGTATTTCCCATCCTTAGTCACAGTCGTCCAACCATCGCCTAAGGTTCTAAGCTTTGGTTTTCCTTCCATGACCATCGGTTCGATTGCTAAGGTCATCCCCTCGCAAAGAATTGGGCCAGTCCCCGCCACCCCGAAATCCGGAATGTAGGGATCTTCATGCATCTCTTTGCCAATTCCGTGCCCCGTGAATTCGAATGGCACTGAATAGCCAGCTTTTTTGCAGGTTTCTTCAATGGCGTGAGAGATATCACCTAGATGAACTCCAGGTTTGACTAGTTTCACCGCGTTATAGAAGCTTTCTTCGGTCACTTTGACTAAGGTCTTTAAGTGTTCAGGGACAATCCCCACCAAATAAGTTCTACAAGCATCGGCGCAATAACCATTTTTGCGAACCACGATATCGAGGCTCACAATGTCACCGTCTTTTAAGATTTTCTTTGGGCTAGGGATTCCGTGCAATAGGACTTCGTTCACCGAGGCGCAAATCGCGCCCGGGTAACCATAATACCCTTTTTCCGCACTTTCTCCGCCGCCAAGTTTCATAACCTCTTCAGCGCGGTCGTTGATTTCTTGCGTTGATACGCCTGGACGACACATCGGTCCAATGGCATCGAAGACATCGGCTAGCAGATGTCCCGCTTCTCGCATCAAAGCGATTTCGCGAGGTGATTTGATGATGATCATTTGCTAGCGAGGAATTCTTGCAATTCCTTCTTGAGTCTAGAAGCTCCGAGTGTTCCATCGAAGTCTTTCAATAAGCCTTCATTTTGATAATAATCAAGTAATGGGGCTGTGCTCTTGTAATAGTTTTCTAAGCGAACTTTGAAGCTTTCTTCATTATCGTCTTTACGTTGAATGAGCTCGGCTCCGCAATAGTCGCAAATTCCATCTTTTTGAGGTTTCATTGTAACCACATTGAAGGAAGCGCCACATTTCGGGCAAACTCTGCGCGTGCAGACTCTAGTGATTAAAACTTCGTCTGGACAAGAGATGTTGATGGCGAGATTTGGCTCACGACCAATTTCTTTGCCCATGACTTTCAAAGTTTCAGCTTGTGCTAAGGTGCGTGGGAAGCCATCGAGAAGATAGCCATTCTCGCAGTCTTTGCGGGAAAGTCTCTCTTTCACGAGGGCGCAGGTGAGTTCATCGCTCACAAGGTCCCCGCGATTGATTACTTCTTTGACCTTATTCCCAAGTTCACTCCCGCTGGCCATAGCCTCGCGGAACATGTCGCCTGTAGAAATGTGAGGGATCTTCAAATCGGATTCCATCCATTTCGCGTGGGTTCCTTTTCCCGCTCCTGGCGGGCCCATGAGAATGATATTGAGCATAAGTTACATCTCCTTAACAGTGTCGAAACTCTTACCGGCAAGTAAGCCGTCGATCTGGGCGTTAATTTCTAACGCGACGCCGACGATGATGATGAGGCCAGTACCGCCGATGGCAAGAGTTGTATCGCCATCGAAGATATCGGTCAGCGTTAAGATAATTGGAAGGGCGGCGATAGCTGCAAGAGCGAATGCTCCGATGAAGGTAACGCGATTCAATACCTTTCCAACATAACGTTCAGTTTCTTTTCCTGGTCTTACACCAGGGATATACGCACCAGACTTTTGGAAATTATCCGCCAGTTTCTCTGGGTCGATTTGCATCTCCGAGTAGAAGAAGGTGAATAAGATGATCAAGGCTATGTAGATTACTAAGCCCCAGTCCATCTTCCAGTGCGTTCCGTTAAACCACGGCATCGAGAAGGTCTGATTATAATTGAAGATCTTCAGCCATTCAGCGTTAGCGGCATCTGAAGAGATGAAGCTAGCGATGACGCTTGGCGCAGCCATTAATGAGGAAGCGAAGATGACAGGAATGACGCCAGCGCTATTGATCTTGATTGGCAAGAAGCTCGCGCGAGCCATTGATTGTCCGCCACCCTTATTGGCGTGCTGTACTGGGATTTTGCGGCGTGATAGCTCAATGAATACGACTAAGGCCGTAATCAAGACCATCATGATGATATACAGAGCGAATTGGAAGCTTCCTTTGATCATCTCGCCAGAGCTGCGGCTTGTGTTATCCACAATCCACTTGCTCCAAGCGGTGCTGATTTGGGTCGGTAAGCTTCTGACACACCCTGCGAAGATAATGACAGAAATTCCGTTTCCTAAGCCTTTCTCGGTGATTTGATCGCCAAGCCACATCGTAAGCATCGCTCCCGCTAAGAGAACGGTGACAATGTAGGCGTAGGTCCAGAAGTTCTTATCCATTGTAATCGAGAGATAGGAACTGTTTTCCATCGTGCGGATGATACCATACCCTTGGACTGCGCCAAGAAGTAAGGTCAAGTAACGCGTGGCTTGTTCCTTTTTCTTGCGCCCATACTCCCCTTGCTTAGATAGTTCGGTGAGCGCCGGAAGAACGTCTTTAGAAAGAAGTTCTACGATGATCTGGGCGGTAATATACGGGCTGACGCCAAGTGCGAACACGGAGAAGTTGCTAAGTGCGCCTCCACCGAGAAGATCCATGATGGCAAGGGCAGAGCCGCTGCTCATCATGTTATCCATATTCGATGTGTCTACGCCCGGGACATGAATAGCCGCCCCGATCCGGATGACAAAGAGAACCATGATCGTAAAGAAAATACGATTCACGATTTCTTTGTTTTTGAAGATCGAGACGAACTTTTTCATTACTCCGTTACCTCAGCTGTTCCGCCAACCTTTTCGATGGCTGCTTTTGCCGACGCAGAGAAAGCGTCAGCTTTGACGGTGAGCTTTTTGGTGAGCTCGCCTTTGCCTAGGATTTTAACACCATAAGGGGCTTTCTTCACTAATCCTTTTTCGATCAATGATTCAATGGTGACGACGCTGCCATTATCAAAAGCCTCAAGAGACTTAAGATTGACAATCGCGTATTCCTTGCGGGCGCCATTGCGGAAGCCGAACTTTGGAATGCGACGGTTGATTGGCATTTGTCCACCTTCGAAGCCATTCTTCTTGGTGTGGGCGTGAGCGCCTTGGCCTTTTTGGCCTTTGCCAGCGGTTTTGCCGTTGCCAGTGCCACGTCCTTGGCCTTTACGGAAGTGTTCGAATTTGGAACCTTCGACCACTTTGATATCACTTAATGAAGTTGCCATTATTTGTTTCCTCCGGCTTTTGGAGCTTTAGAATTGCGAGAGGCTTTGATTTCTTCTGGGGTCTTTAAGCCGCGGAGAACCATAACCTTGTCGTATTCTTTGAGTTGTTGGAGAGCGTCGCTGGTCGCACGGACAACGTTGATTGGGGTGCGGGAGCCATAGACCTTGCTCCAAACGTTCTTGATGCCGCAGAGTTCCACGACAGCGCGGACGGCGCCGCCAGCAACGATACCGGTGCCAGCTGGAGCTGGTTTTAGGTAAACGGTGGTATCAGCGTATTTGCCTTTGACTTCGTGAGCGATGGTACCCTTCACAATTCTCATGTGCTTGATATCTTTTTTCGCCGCGGTTAAGGCCTTTTTGATGGCATCCGGCACTTCGCCAGATTTGCGAAGAGCGAAACCATATTTTCCTTTTCCATCGCCGACGACGACAAGGGCGTCAAAACGCATGTGCTTCCCGCCTTGTTCGGTGCGGGAGATACGGTTGATGTTAACGACTCTGTCAGTGTATTCATCATCGACTGGGCGACGGAATCCGCCACGTCCGCCACGTCTTTCGCCTGGACGGCCTTTGCGGTCACCGAATTTGCGATCGCCTGGACGGCCAGCGCTTAAGGAGCCATGAGGTTCATATTGTGGGTTTCCAGTGTGATGAGCTTTGTTTGTGCTCTCTTCTTTTTGGGCTTCAGGAGCTGAAGCAACAACTTTATTTTCTTCCATAGTTAGCTAACTCCTTAGAATTGGAGCCCTCCTTCTCTTGCGGCATCGGCTAAGGCAGCGACACGGCCATGATAGTCGTATCCGCCACGATCGAAGACCACTTCAGTGATTTTCTTGGCTTTGGCCTTTTTCGCAAGGTCAGCACCAACGGTTTTCGCACCTTCGATGTTTCCACCGTTAGTCAATTTGAGAGAGACGGAACTGCTTGAAGCAAGGGTGACGCCTTTGACGTCATCGATGATTTGAGCTTCAATGTTTTTATTGCTGCGGAAGACAACAAGGCGTGGCTTGCTAGCGGTGCCTTTGACCTTTTGACGAACGCGGGCGTGTCTACGCTCACGAACGCTATTACGAGATTCTTTTTCGATCATAGGTTAGTCCTCCATTATTTCTTGCCAGAAGCGGCAGCGCGCTTACCGACTTTCTTGATAAGGTGTTGTCCTTTATAGTGAACACCCTTTTGTCCGTAGACGTCTGGACGATGGCTGTCATAGATGTGAGCAGCAGTTTGTCCGACTTGTTGTTTGTCAACGCCTTCAACGGTGATATGGGTTTCATCTGGGCAAGTGATCTTGGTATATTTCCCGATTGGGGCAACCACGATATCGTGGCTATAGCCTAAGAACATCTTGACGCTTCCATTAACGATGGAGGCACGGTAACCAGTACCGTTGAGCTCAAGCTCTTTCTTGAAGCCTTCGGTGACACCTTTGATGGCGTTGGTGATCAACGCAGCGATGGTGCCTTGGCTTGGGGTTGGTTCAGCTTTCGCTTTGAATGTAAACTGTCCATCAGCCAAAGAGACGCTCACGTCCGCAGGAATGTGGACGTTTACTTCGCCTTTAGGGCCTTTAACGATGACACAGTCCCCGTCGAGATGGGCTTCCACTCCGGCAGGAAGAGCGACGGGTTTAAATCCGATTCTACTCATTGTTATTTCTCCTTAAATTACCAGACGTAGCAAATGACTTCGCCACCGATGTGGGCTTTTCTAGCAGCCTTGTCGGTCATAAGTCCTTGGCTAGTCGAGATGATGGCGATGCCAAGCCCAGAGAGGACTCTAGGAAGTTTGGCGGCTTCGACAGTGACGCGGAGACCAGGTTTGCTGATTCTCTTTAAATTGGTAATAACCTTTTCGCCGTTTGGGCCATATTTTAAGGTGAGGTTCAAGGTTTTCTTGACGCCTTCGCCTTCGACACTGTATTCGCTGATATAACCTTCATTTTTGAGGATTTCAGCAATCTTTTCTTTGATTTTGCTATTCGGCATGGAGACACTCTCATAGCGTAATGCATTAGCGTTACGGATACGGGTGAGCATGTCGGCGATTGGATCTGCGTTCATGTTAGTGTTCTCCTTTCATTACCAAGAGGCTTTCTTCATGCCTGGAATTTCGCCCTTATAGGCGAGCTCACGAAGGCAAATGCGGCAAAGTCCGAATTTGCGGATGACACCGTGTGGACGTCCGCATCTTTTGCAGCGGGTGTATTCACGGGTGCTGAATTTTTGTGGGCGGCTAGCCTTCACAACTAAACTTTTCTTAGCCATCTTTGCACTCCTTATTTGCGGAAAGGCATGCCCATGAGATTCAAGAGCTCATAAGCTTCCTTATCGCTTCTGGCGGTGGTGACAATAACAATGTCCATGCCGCGGATCTTGCTGACCTTATCGTAATCGATTTCAGGGAAGATCAATTGTTCCTTGACGCCAAGGGTATAGTTTCCATGTCCGTCGAAGGAGTTTTTGCTAACGCCACGGAAGTCACGGACGCGTGGGAGAGAGATAGAGACGAGTTTATCGAAGAACTCATACATTCTCTTGCCACGGAGAGTAACTTTGCATCCGATTTCTTGACCTTTACGAAGTTTGAAGGTCGCGATGGATTTTTTGGCGTGGGTGGTCACTGGGTGTTGCCCAGAGATCGTGGTAAGTTCGGAAACAGCATCTTCGAGGGCTTTGCCGTTTTGGGTGGCATCGCCAACGCCGATGTTGATAACGATTTTCTCAAACTTAGGGGCTTGCATGATGGTGGTGTATCCAAACTCTTTGATTAAAGCTGGGACCACTTCATTTTTGTATTTGGCTTGGAGACGGTTGATATCCTTGGCTGGAGCGGTTGCTTTTGGAGCGGTTGCTTTTGGAGCGGTTGCTTTTGGAGCGGTTGCTTTTGGAGCGGCTTCAGTTTTTGGAGCAGCCTTCTTGGTGGCCGTTTTCTTAGCAGGAGCCTTAGCTGCTGCTGGTTTCTTTGTTTCTGCCATAGTAACTATGTCCTCCTACTTATTTGGATTCAAGGCTAGCGCCTGAACCGCCGACGCGAATTTTCTTGCCATCGACCACTTTGTGGTGGACGCGCGTGGCTTTTTTGGTCTTTGGATCGATTAACGCGACTTTGGAAGCATCTAATGGGACATAGATGTCCAAGATACTGCCTTCAGTGGTGTTTTGATTTGGTTTTTTGTGCTTCTTGTGCACATTCACGCCTTCGACAACGACTTTATTTAACTTTGGGTAGACGCGTTGAACAACGCCAGTCTTGCCTTTGTCGTCGCCGGAGAGAATGATGACTTTATCACCTTTTTTGATATTCATGATTGCTCTCCTTATAGAACTTCGACCGCGAGGGAAACGATTTTCATATACCCTGCGTCGCGGAGCTCACGAGCGACTGGCCCGAAGACACGGGTTCCGAGTGGGTTGCCATCATTGTCGATTAAGACAACCGCATTGTCGTCGAAGCTAATGGAACTGCCGTCTTTGCGAATGACCGCGCGTTTGACACGAACGATAACGCCTTTGACGACTTGTCCTTTTTTGATCTTTCCGTTTGGAAGAGCGTCCTTGACAGCGCAAGTGACGACATCACCAAGGGTGGAAACTTTCATTCTCGCGCCACCGTTTTGGTGGAAAACGCGGACTGATTTGGCGCCAGAGTTATCAGCAACCACAAGATTCGTTTCGTTTTGAACCATGATTACTTATCCTCCTTTGCATCGGCTGGAGCGACTTCAGCAGCACTGCCTTCGGCAGCTTCGAGTTTCGCTTCGGCTAAGGTGGCTTCGTCAGCGGAGCCGACGGCCTTTTTATCAACGCTCACTAAGCGGAAACGTTTGGTTTTGCTATATGGGCGGCAAGCCATAACGGTGACGGTGTCACCAACGTTGGCTTCATTCTTTTCATCGTGAGCATAGAGCTTGGTGCTGAAGGCAACACGTTTGTTATAAAGAGGATCATTACGTTTGGTATCGACGACGACGCAGATAGTCTTGTCGTTTTGATTCTTGGTAACGACGCCTTGGAACGTAGTTCTATTATTTCTTTCCATGACTAGTTTCCTCCTTATTTGGCAGCTGGGCCGATTTGGAGCTCGCGCTCACGCTTGACGGTCTCAGCTTTGGCGATGTCTTTGCGGACAACGCGAATTTCTTCGCCATGTTCTAATTGGCCAACGGCCTTTTTGCGGCGAAGATCGAATAATTGGGCGCGGAGAGCAGCGATTTTTTCATCAAGCTCTTTCGCTTCCATTTTGCGGAAATCATTGATTTTCATCGTTATTCTCCTTTCGCAGCATCAGCAGGGGTATCGTTACCAGTATCGCTGACTGTAACTTTTTCGATGCCTTCTTCAGCTTCAAGAGCTTCGACGCTGGAAGCATGGCTTTCTTCCATCTTTAACAATTCGTCTTTGGAGAGAGCTTTCGTTCTCTTGACGACTTTGCAAGCGATAGGAAGTTTGTAAGAGCACATGCGAAGTGCTTCTTGCATGATGGTTGGGTTGATGCCGCCGATCTCGAAGAGGATTGTTCCTTTCTTGACGACAGCGACCCATCCTTCTGGGGAACCTTTGCCAGATCCCATACGAACTTCAGCAGGTTTTTTGGTTCTCGCGAGTTGTGGGAACACACGAATCCAAATTTTGCCAGCTCTGTCGGTATAACGTGCAAGCACGATACGAGCAGATTCGATTTGACGGTCAGTGAGGTAGCAGCCTTCTTGGGCTTGTAAACCAAATTCACCGAAGTCAACATTCGTTCCGCCTTTAGCAGGACCTTCGTAAGAAAGTCTGTGTGGGCGGCGATATTTAACGCGCTTTGGTTGAAGCATTGTCTGCGCCTCCTTCTTTCTTTTCGTCTTTCTTCACGGCTTCCGCTTTGTTGGTGCTTCTGCAGATCCAAACCTTGACGCCGATGCGCCCATAGGCGGTAGCGGCAGAGACATGAGCGAAGTCGATGTCGGCACGTAAGGTTTCAAGCGGTACAACACCCTCTTTATAACCTTCGCGACGAGCGATTTCAGCGCCGCCTAAACGGCCTTGGCACTGAGTACGGCAACCAACGGCGCCGGCTTTGCGGATACGTTGGATGGCTTTCTTTTGGGTGCTGCGGAAGCTTTGACGATTCTCAAGCTCGCTAGCAATCCATTTACCGATTAAGGTAGCGTCTAAGTCTGGGTTCTTCACTTCAACGACGTTTAAGGTGATGGTGCCAGTTTTGACGACCTTAGCTAAGTCTTTGCGAATCGCAGCAATAGTTGCGCCATCTTGTCCTAAGACAACGCCTGGACGAGCAACGAAGGCTGTGACGATGACATTGTGACCTTTGTCATTTTTGACACGGCCGATGTCGATATGGCTCACCATGGCATCTTTGAGTTTTGGCTCTAAGTAGCGACGGATGGCGATGTCTTCCCAAAGGAATGGACCATATTCTTTGTTGGAGGCGAACCAATTGGATTCCCAACCACGGTTGATACCAATACGTAAACCGTTGGCGTTAACTTTTTGTCCCATTGTTTTCTCCTTCCTTATTTTTGTTTCACGGAAACGCGGAGATAGCTCATGCGTTTGGTGATTGGGCTAGCAGAGCCTTTGGCTCTTGGGGTGAAGCGTTTCATCTTCATGCCATCGCTAGCTTGAATCTCGGAGATATAGAGCTTGTCAGCATCCATTCCGAAGTTATTGGTGGCATTAGCAGCAGCACTCTTGATCGCTTTGTAGATTGGGAGGGCGGCGGCTTTGTTTAAATGTTTGAGAAGTGCGAGAGCTTCATCAACGTCCATTCCACGGACATAGTCGGCGACGTAGCGGACTTTGCGTGGAGTAACTCTGATATCACGGGCGATGCATGTCGCTTCGGTAACAGGGGCCTTGGTGACTTTCTCGACTTTTTCAACTTTTTCGACTTTCTTTTCGGAAGTCTTACTGGCCTTTGGAGCGGCGGCTTTCTTTGTGGTGGCCTTTGGAGCCTTGGTGGTCCCTTCGGTTTCCTTCTTAGCGGCGGCTTTCTTTGTGGTGGCCTTTGGAGCGGCTTTCTTCGCAGCTGCTTTCTTTGTTTCTTCTGCCATTTTGCTCACTCCTTAATTACTTGCCTTTCGCAGCTTGGTCGTTGAGGTTGTTGCCATGGTGACCTGGGAAGTTGCGAGTTGGGGCGAATTCGCCTAATTTATGTCCAACCATATCTTCGGTGACATAAACGGTGATGTGTTCTTTGCCGTTATAGACGGCGAAGGTTTGCTCGACGAAGGCTGGATAGATCGTCGAACGGCGGGACCAAGTTTTGATGATCTCTTTCTTGCCGGACTTTTGGATGGCTTCTACTTTTTTAAGAAGGTATTCATCCACGAATGGTCCTTTTTTGCTAGAACGTGACATTGTGTCTATCTCCTTTCATTAAGCATTTCTGCGTCTCACAATGAGGCGGGTGCTAGACTTCTTGACTCTGCGGGTCTTGACGCCTTGGCACTTCTTACCCCATGGGGTACGTGGGGCATCGCGGCCGACAGGGCACTTGCCTTCACCACCACCGTGAGGGTGATCGCATGGGTTCATCGCGAAACCACGAACGGTTGGGCGGATACCCATGTGACGGGTTTTACCAGCCTTGCCGACAATGACAAGGTTGTGATCTTCATTACCGACGACACCGATGGTGGCGCGGCAGTTCTTTAAGATTTTGCGGACTTCGCCAGAGGCTAAGCGCACGATAGCGTATTTCCCATCGCTACCTAAGACTTGGGCGCTGCTGCCAGCACTGCGGCATAATTGTCCGCCTTTGCCAGGGAGCAACTCAATGTTGTGGATGAGAGTTCCGTCTGGGATATTTCCAAGCTCAAGGCAGTTACCGGTTTTGATATCGGTATTTGGACCGCTGATGATGCTATCGCCAACCTTTAATCCGGCTGGGAGGATGATGTAGCGCTTCTCGCCATCTTTATAAGCGATGAGGGCGATGAAGGCGGTACGATTTGGGTCGTATTCAATCGCTTGGACAGTTCCTGGGATTCCATCTTTGTTGCGACGGAAGTCGATGATTCTGTAGCGATTTTTGTTTCCTCCGCCAATATGGCGGCAGGTGATGACTCCTTGATTGTTGCGGCCACCGGAATGTTTCTTGGTGGCAAGTAACGATTTTTCAGGAGTGGCTTTGGTGATGCCTTCATAGCTAAGAGTTGTCATATGACGGCGGCTCTTGGTATAAGGGCGATAAGTTTTGATTGCCATTATGTTTCTCCTATAGTGGATTCTTTACGCGTTATCCTTATTTATATATACGCGAGGGTGTTTCCTTACTCTTTGAATAAGTCGATCGCAGTGCCTGCTTTTAAGGTTACGATGGCTTTTTTGTATCCAGGGACGGATCCTTGGTAACGTCCGCCACGGCTCTTTTTCTTGCTCATGACGTTAACGACTTTGATGGCTTCGACTGGAGCTTGATATAAGCGTTGGAAGCTGTCTTTGATTTCGTCTTTGTTCGCTTTGTCGCTCACCTTGATAGTGATCTTGTTCTCATTTTGCATGAGATACATGGACTTTTCGGTGATGATTGGTTCAAGGATGACTTCATAGTCGTGTTGAACTGGGGAAGCGAAGGTGACTTTCTTTTCTTCTGCCATTACTTGAGTCCTCCTTCAATGTAGGCAATCGCATCTTTGGAAACGATGAGGTTGTCGCAGTTGAGAATGTCGTAGACCGAGACATTTCCGAGAGGTCTTAAGGTGACATTCTCGAGGTTACGAGCAGAGAGCACTAAGCTTTCGCTGTTGGCTTCGGCAACGATTAAGTTCTTGCCATTAGCGTTGATAGCATTCAAGCAAGAAGCAAATTCTTTGGTAGAAACTTTGCTCGTTTCCATCTTGTCGACAATGATTAAGCCTTTATTCACTTTTTGAGAGAGAACGGTTCTTAAGGCAAGAGCGTGGGCTTTCTTGTTTTGAGAGAGCTTATAGCTTTGGTTGCCGTCAGGTCCGAAGACTTTACCACCGCCAACCCAGATTGGCGAACGGGAGCTTCCCGCACGGGCGCGCCCAGTTCCTTTTTGTCTCCATGGCTTTTTGCCGCCACCGCTGACTTCATGACGTTTTTTGGTTTTGGCAGTTGCTTGACGGAGATTGGCAAGGTAGGTCACGACAGCGTCATGAACGACTTGCTCATTGGCATCGGTGATTCCGAACACTTCTTCAGCGAGAGTGACGGTTCCGACTTTTTTGCCGGAGAAATCAACGACTGGATATGTAATGTTGGCCATGTTCGTTATTCTCCTTTCTTCTCTTCTTCAGCCGGGGTGAGATCGACAAGGGATTTCACTTCTGGTTTGCTGAATTGGGTGAGAGCGGCGCTACGAAGAGTGACTAAGCTCTTCTTTGGGCCTGGGACGCCACCCTTGACGAGAATGTAATTCTTGCTTGGGTTGCTCTCGATAATCGTGACATTAAGAATTGTCGCGCTTTGTGGTCCCCAGTGTCCGGACATCTTCTTGCCTGGGATGACGCGGTTGTTATCACGACCGTTATTGGCAAGTGAGCCGATTCCACGATGGTATCCGCTACCGTGTCCTTTCGGGCCGATGTGGTGTCCATACTTTTTGATGGTGCCGCTATAGCCATGGCCCTTGGTGGTGCCGATGACATCAACGACGTCGCCAGCAGTGAATAAGCTGGCATCAAGCGATTCGCCTACGTTCTTTCCGTAGATTTCATCGCCCTTGAGTTCGAAGAGGTGTTGCTTTGGGCTCACACCAGCTTTTTTGAACTCGCCAAGCTCAGCTTTGATGCAACGCTTCTCGAGCTTGTCTTCGTAGCCGATTTGGATGGCTTCATAACCGTCTTTCTCGATGGTCTTTTTGCTGACCACGACGTTTGGAAGCACTTCGATGACGGTGACAGGATACATTGTACCGTCTGCGGCAAAGACCTCAGTCATGCCCATTTTTCTTCCGATGATGGCTTTCATGATTATTGGTCCTCCTTATAACTTGATATCGATGTCAACACCGCTTGGGAGATCGAGCTTGCGAAGAGCTTCGACGGTTTCCTTTTGTGGTTTCACGATATCAATCAATCTCTTGTGGGTACGGATCTCGAATTGCTCGCGGCTATCCTTGTATTTGAAGGTAGCGCGGAGAATGGTGTACACCTGTTTTTCAGTGGGAAGAGGGATTGGTCCCTTCACACTTGCGCCAGTCGCTTTTGCCACGTTGATGATCTTTTCGACGCTTTGATCGAGAAGAGCATGGTCATAGGCTTGTAAGCGGACGCGAATGACTTTTTCTTTCGCCATGAATTTTCCTCCTAATGTTTTTCTTCAGGCTTCTGGTTAGCTTGCTCCATTCGAGTTCCCTGACCTCCCCACACGAGCGGTTGTCCCATGACAACATACATGGGTGTGTCAGCAACATCGCACTTCTTCGCAAGCGCCAGCGTTGTAGACTATACCCTTGCGCGTACGTGTAGTCAAAGCATTTTTATGAATTTTTATTCGATAGTTGCCTTATATTAAGTCATTTTTCAAAACTAAATTTGAAAAGAGTTAGTAATCATCGAAGTTTCTTTAAAAATTGTGCACCGTGCACAAACTTTTAAAAAAATACCAATTAAAATATTAAAAAACCGAATAGAGCATTTCTTTTGCAAAATTAAGGAATTCAGTTGCTCAAAAAGCGACGAAAATAATCCCTTAAGCCAGGATCTTCGAAATAAACATATGTGCCTCGCATCCCCCTAGTCAAAAGAACCTGATAAGTGTTTCTGATGAGCTTTTCGGCTAGCTTAGTATCTTTGCAGGTACGGATGCCACTGCTATGGTCGCTTTTGGCGATTTTTGAAGGATCATAAATAACCTTTCCGTTCTCATAACGGATATCCTTGCCAACTATCACTCCGCAATATTCCATATCTAAACCCTGACAAGTGTGGATGCAGCCTACTTCTTCTATCGATTTGTCGTCATATAACCAGGAATAGTCGTTTTTATTCATATTCCACTTAGCTAGGAATTCTCCATCGTCCAAAGCAATATCGAAATCGCCATTATCAAAATCATTTTTGCTTTTCCATTCATAGCAATATCCGGCCACTAACCTAGAATGGCCATATTGCTTGTTCTTTTTGATGATTTCTTCTCTCATTTCATTGGCTCTATCGAAAATCCTAAAATCGTACTGATAGGGCTTATAGGCTAGAAAATTCTCATTGGAGGGATATCCTAAGACAAAACGAATGAAATCAATATAGTTAGTGCCTCCTAAAACCCTAAATTCGCTTGTGAGGCTTTGACATTCAATGTATTTGGAGTGACAGGATTTAGCCATTTCCTTGATTCGCTCGATTGTGACGTAATCGTTTTTTGTGACCATTTGATCTTCATCGATGAAAAACACGGCTACTTTGCTCCCTTTAATGGCCTTTTCAAGAAGATTCACATCCTTAGAGACTCCAATCCCGCCTTTCCAAGCGAACATACGATGGGCTTCATCAAACAAAGCGCAGCCAAAATCATCCTCCGCCGCATTTTTCAATGACACCGGGCTTTTAAACAAAGCCGTGATGGCTTCTTTCTTATAATCATCACCTACTAAAATCTTGCCATAATAATCTCTTGGGGCTCTATTTTGAGTAAAATAAGCCGCATTGATTGGTTTAAAGCCTCGCATTTTGTCACCATTCACCAATTGCCCTAAGGCGTTAATGGCGACTATAGATTTGCCTGTTCCCGGGCCACCCTTGACCACGATTGTTCTTTTTCCGCCATATTCGTCTGAATCGCGGGCATATTCTACGATCGTTCCAACAGCGGCAGCCTGCTCATCGGTCAAAGAGAACATCTCTTTGCCGTTTAAGGCATCGGAAAGTAAGCTTCCTAATTTCAAAGAAGGCCTAATAACGCTGGATTCAATCTCGTAAAGAATCTCTTTTGAGGCTTTTGACACATATTTGGAAATAAAATCCGCAAGTTTTTGTTTATCGTCTTTCAAAAAAGCTGGCGAGTTAGTTACTTCAGGAAAACTTCTAGTGTCCGAAAACAAAGAAGCATAGCCTTCGTTCATGTTGTGCAAATATGAACAACTTATTAAATTAATTTTGTTATCTTGAACATAAGCATTGAAGTTTTGGATGATTCCAGCATAATTTCTCGCTTGATAAGACGGATGCCAATAATCACCTTCTCCGCCACCCCCGAATGTATGCACAAAATTAGGTTTGGAGCACCTAGACGCATTGCTCCATTGTTTTAGTTCGATAATGACCACATTCTTTGATCCATTGGAGTCCTCTCCATAAACAAGCAAATCAATTCTGTGCCGATCTTGATTAATCGCGTATTCCACCGAAACATCAACATCGTCAGGCAATCTTGCGAGTTTTAAAACATTCGCCATCTCTGGCAAAGAGTTCTTCCAAGATTCAAAAGAGCCATCAGAGCTACCGATATGTTTCTTTTTAAACTCATTTTCTACGATTTTAGCAATGTTTTTATCGCCATTAGAAAAAGAATCATCGTAGAATTCTTTGCAAGTTTTTTGATACACAATCATAAGTAACCACCGATATAAAATATTTTTTATGTTATATTTATGTTATATCAAAAAATACTGACCCTTTATAGATTGTTTCAAAATCTCGATAATAAGAATATGAATGAAATCTTAGTTATAGGTGCCTCGAATGTAGACACGAATTATTATGTTGACAAATTGCCGACTGTCGGAGAAAGCGTCCATACAATCACTCCGAAAAGGAATTCATTAGGCGGGAAAGGGCTAAATCAAAGCGTCGCCATCGCTAAAGCGGAAGGAATTGTTTCTTTCATTTCTTGCATCGGTGGCGATTCAAACGGAGTGTTAATAAAGGAATCGCTTTCAAAAATTGAAAACCTAAAACCACATCTAGAAATAGTCGATCTTCCAACTGGCGAAGCCACGATTTTGGTAGATAAAAATGGCGAAAATGAGGTCATCGTTAATTCAGGCGCAAACATTAAATTAAATATCGATGTTTTGAAGAAAAACGCAAAACTTTTCGCTAAAGCCAAATGCTTAGTCATTCAAAATGAAATGCCTTTTGAAACCGTAAAATGGGTTTTTGAGCAGTATGGCGAAAGCAAACATATCTTTTATAATCCGTCGCCACTTCGCGATATTCCCGCCAATATCTATCCCCTAATTGGAACCTTGGTGGTCAACAAGCTAGAACTTTTGAGTCTCACAAAAGCAAATTCAATAAAAGAAGCGATTGAAGTTTTAACTCGCCTTAATCTAAAAAGCGTCCTTCTCACTCTTGGGAGTGATGGCTCCGAATATTATGAAGGCAGTTCCTTAATCTACAAAGCCGAAGCCGAAAAAGTTAACGCCATAGATACTGTTGGGGCTGGCGATACTTATTTAGGCTATTTCGTGGCAGGTTTATCTAGAGGGCTAGGAGCGATTGAAAGCATGAATTTAGCCACGTATGCTTCCGCCTTATCAGTCACTAAAGAAGGCGCTTTTGCGTCAATTCCTACATTAGGAGAAGTATTTGAATTCCTCCAAAAATCATAGCAAAAAGCCTATAAAATATAAGGAATATTATTTCTAACACGTTTTTGCAAAGATTTTCAAAAAAAGAAAAAGCGATCAGAATGTATAATCCAGTCGCTTTATTTTTTCGTTATTTGCTAGTATGACCTTTCCATTTCCAATCGGCGATTTCAGGCATATCAAGACCAACGCTGTGAATGTATTGCTTGTGTTCAACAAGCTTATCCGCCATCTTTTGATAGAGATAGCTCCCTTTGTTCCCAAGGGTTGGCAAATGAAGAAGAATGTCTTGAACCAAATGATAACGATCGATTTCGTTTTGAACGCGCATATCAAACGGAGTTGTAATCGTGCCCTCTTCTTGATAGCCATGAACCGAGATATTCTGATTATGACGGCTATAAGTCAATTCATGAATAAGAGTTGGATAGCCATGGAAATTGAAGATTATCGGTTTGTCTTTGGTGAAGAGCATGTCGTATTGCTCATTGCTTAAACCATGCGGATGTTGGGTATTTGGTTGGAGCCTAAATAAGTCGACAACATTGATAAAGCGAACCTTAAGTTCAGGGAATTCCTCATTAAGAATCTGCGTGGCCGCCAAAGCTTCAAGAGTTGGAGTCTCGCCAGCGCAAGCAATAACAACATCTGGTTCACTATTTTGGTCGTTGCTCGCCCAATTCCAGATAGAAACACCTTCAGTACAGTGACGAATAGCCTCATCCATCGATAGCCATTGTGGTCTTGGGTGTTTGGAAGCAACGATAACATTGACGTAATTCTTCGTTTTCAAACAATGATCCATCGTGGACAATAAGCAATTGGCATCCGGTGGCAAATACAAACGCACAACATCGGCTTTTTTATTGGCAATGTGGTCCATAAATCCTGGGTCCTGGTGAGTGAAACCGTTATGGTCTTGCTGCCAAACGTTACTCGAGAGAATCAAATTCAATGATGCAATCGCCTCTCTCCATGGCAATTGATTGCAGACCTTTAACCATTTAGCGTGTTGAGCAACCATGGAATCGATGATGCGGATAAAAGCTTCATAGCTAGCAAAGAAACCATGCCTACCAGTTAACAAATAACCTTCAAGCCAACCTTCGCACAGGTGTTCGGAAAGCATTGAATCAATGACTCGGCCGTCTTTTGCTAAAAATTCGTCGGTTGGAACAATTTTTGCATCAAATTGTCTTTCGGTCGCCTCGAAAACGGAATTCAACCGGTTCGACAATGTCTCATCAGGACCAAAAACACGGAAGTTTCTGCTATCGGCATTTAACTTAATGACATCTCTAATAAATTTTCCTAATTCAGTCATGTCCTGGCCGTCTTTAGATCCGTGCTTGCCGACATCAAAAGCATATTCACGGAAATCAGGCATTCTTAATTCGCGCAAAAGCTTACCGCCATTGGCATGAGGGTTAGCACCCATGCGTTTATCGCCTTTAGGGGCCAATTCTTTTATCTCAGGAAGAATTTTCCCGTCTTCGGTAAACAGTTCTTCGGGGCGGTAGCTTCTAAGCCAGGCTTCTAATTGGGCTAGATGTTCTGGCTTATCCATCGCAAGAGGAACTTGATGGGCTCTAAAAGAACCTTCAACGGGTTTTCCATCGACTACTTTTGGACCAGTCCATCCTTTCGGAGTGCGAAGAACGATCATTGGCCAGACTGGACGAGAGGTATCATTTGTTTCTCTAGCGTGTTTTTGTATGGCTAAAATCTCTTCGATGGCTTTGTCCATAGTCTCCGCCATCAAACGATGCATAGTCATCGGATCATCGCCTTCCACAAAATATGGTTTCCAGCCCATGCCAGATAAATAATTTTCTAATTCATCGTGAGAAATACGGCTAAGAATGGTTGGATTAGCAATCTTATAGCCGTTCAAGTGTAAAATGGGTAAAACCGCCCCATCGGTGATTGGATTTAAGAATTTATTCGATTGCCAAGAAGTTGCTAGTGGCCCGGTTTCAGCTTCACCATCACCAACAATGACAGTAGCGATTAAGCCTGGGTTATCGAACACAGCACCGAAAGCATGGGCAATGCTGTATCCTAACTCGCCGCCCTCATTAATACTCCCTGGAGTCTCAGGCGCGCAATGGCTTGGGACACCACCAGGAAAAGAAAATTGTTTGAATAATCTTTGCAAACCAGCCATATCTTCGCTGATATTTGGATATATTTCACTATAAGTTCCATCAATATAATCGTTGGCAATGGCAAAGTTTCCGCCATGTCCTGGGCCGCTAAGCAAAATCATATCCAAGTCATAACGTTTGATCTCACGGTTGCAGTGCACATAAACAAAGTTTTGCCCAGGGACAGTCCCCCAATGACCGACAATTTTCTTTTTGATGTCACTCATTGTTAAAGGACGCTTAAGCAATGGATTGTCCAATAAATATAATTGAGCCGCGCTTAAATAGTTTGCGGCATTCCAATACTTATTCATTTTATTAAGCAATGAATCAGTAATCGGGCCTTTTTCTTCAATAAATTCTTTATTCATGTTTTTCTCCTCCATTTACTATACTAGATTTCTAAAAAAATATTAAAAGCTTTAGAGGTAACCTTCCTGATTTAAACTAATTAGGCCTTAAAGGCTTAGTGGGAAACACTTTAAAAGAAAATTAGCTAACCGCTATTTTTAAAGCGATGAAATTAATACATCTTTTTCATGTAATCAGCCCATTCTTCTAAGGTAAATAAGCTATTTTTTGTATCTTTGTTTAAAAATAGTCTATGGTATATTTGCATATCCGCATCAAAAGCTATATTAGCCATATCGTATTCTTCAGTAGGCCAACGATCTTTTAAAAGGCAAAAGGTAAAATGCCACATTAGTTGTTCTTTCCTTGTGAAATTGTTCAAAAACATTGGGTCACCCATAGTGTCATATTTGCTTGCTATATTTTTTTCATAAACATCAGCGATATTCATTTTCATATTCTAACTTCTCCAGTTTGACAGTTAGCATCTTGAAGCGAATTCCCTTTATGTCAATGTTATTGATTTCTTTTATTTTGTATTTAGGCATGAATAGAATCACTTCTTCCTCCATCGGATCTTCAGATATATCCTCTATAGGGAGTGCTTTATATCCTTTTTGTAATTTAAAACAAAAAATAAGGTTTATGCAAGTAGGGTTCGCCTTTCCCGCCGCCATAGCTCTATGAATATTTCTTGACGTCGAGCAAATTACAGAGCCATGAATTGAGGATTCTCTTTCGTAATTTGATAAGAACTTTGCTAAATAAATATTTTTCGGAACTGAAATTCCTCGGTAAACAATAAGGTCATTCTTCAGTTCATATTTATTTGCAGCAGACTTAATTTTTCCAATAAACAAAACGTCATCGTCTGTCATTGCTCCTTCTCTTATTCTTTTGTTTATTGCACAACCAATTTTGAAATTAGTATATTCATTGATTATTTCGATCTCTTCTTCCGTCAAAAGCCTTTTTAGATCTTCTTTCGTGCACCCTTCCCTGACG
>CAVAYV010000064.1:0-7688 GCA_963593015.1 bacterium
GAGTATCAGACTACGAATCTGAGGGTCACGAGTTCGAATCTTGTCTGGCGCGCCAAAAGAAATAAGCATCCATAACTTTGGATGTTTTTTTGTTTTCAATAGCCTTCCCTTTGACGTTCGCCAATTAGATTTCATATATCGGAAGAGACGAGGCGCCGCTGAAGGATAGCTTCAGAAAACAAAAGAGGTATTTTCCAAAAGTTTTACTTGTTTTTTGTATTTGACTTGTAGATAATATTCGAGCGCTCGGGATATAGCGCAGCTTGGTTACCGCGTCTGCTTTGGGAGCAGAAGACCCTCAGTTCGAATCTGAGTATCCCGACCAAATGAAAATATGAGCCCTCTAAAGGGGCTTTTTGTTAGTTAGAAATAATTCTTTTTTTGAAAGCCTTTTCATTCCCAAAAAGTATTCAAAATGATTAGAATTTGCCAATAGAAATGAATCTTTTTTCTTTTATTAAGAGTAAAAAATAGGAGTGGTATCGATGATTAAATTGCTTAAAAGGTTCCGGACTAGCGATTGGCTGATGCTTGTCGTTATTCTCGGCTTGACCGTACTCCAAGTGTATTGCACGATGAAATTGACCGATTACGTCTCTTCTTTGATCAGTGCCATCAATTACTTGGATATCCAAGGAAATCCCGCGAAACTTGGGACTGAGATTTTGAAAATGTATGAAGAAGTCGGAAGCAATTGGAGCAATCTTTATGACCTCGCCAAGGCATCAGGGATTTTAGACGAATCCTCCTTAGCGGCGATTGCCTCAATAAGAGACGCCTCAATTGGCAATATCTGGGCTCAGGGTGGCTATATGGTCTTGATGGCTTTTGCCTCTTGCATGGCCTCAGCGATCATCGCGGTTTTAGCCAGCGCCATCACCGCCCATTTCGTCACGGATATCCGCAAAGCCTTGAATGAAAAAGTTAGCCATTTTTCGTTAAATGAAATCAATAAGTTCTCAACCTCGTCCTTGGTCACTAGATGCACAAACGACATCGAGCAGATCACGATGGCCTATCTTATGATCATGAGAATGGCTTTTGCCGCGCCAGTCACGGCGATTTGGGCCTTTTGCAAAATCAACGCCACAAGCGGCGAATTGACCTTAGCCACAGTCGTTGCGGTTTTGGCATTGATCTTCGGATTAGGGATTATCATGATTTTGGTCCTTCCAAAATTCAAGATCTCCCAAAAACTCGTTGATAGGCTGAATCTTGTTACCAGGGAATCCTTGAATGGAGTCAGAGTCATAAGAGCCTATAATGCCGAATCATATCAAAATGAGAAATTCAAAACGGCGAATAACGATTTAACCAAACTCAATCTTTTCACTTTCCGCATCATGGGCTTATTAAATCCTTTGATGATGATTGTGATGGATGGCGTCTCTTTAGCCATATATTGGATTGGCGCCAATCTCATCAATGCCGGATCGATCAATTATGCGACCGTTTCCGCTTTCATGATGCTGGCCACGCAAATCATCATGTCCTTCATGATGCTTCTATTCATGTTCGTTTTCTTGCCCCGCGCCCAAATTAGCGCAACCCGCATCAACGAGGTGCTGGAGACTGAATCTACGATTTTAGACCCCGTTTCTCCCAAAGAGCCGACTGAAAAAGGAACGATTGTCTTTGAAGACGTTTCCTTCGCCTATCCTGATGCCTCCAAAGCGATTTTGGAGCATATAAGCTTTGAAGCCAAAACCGGCGAGACGATCGCCATAATCGGTTCAACGGGATGTGGCAAATCGACGCTTGCCAATCTGATTGGCCGCTTATACGATGTCACAAGCGGTAAAGTTTTGGTCGATGGGGTGGATGTCAAAGAGCAAAAGAGTCGCGAATTTCGCAAAAGGATTGGCTTTGTCCCTCAAAAAGGAGTTTTGTTCTCTGGCACCATTGCCTCGAATCTGAGGCTTGGCAATCCCGCTCTTTCTGACGAAGAGATGCAAAAATGCGCAGATATTGCCTGCGCTAGCGAATTCATTGGGAAATTAGAGAACAAATTCGATTCCCCTATTGCCCAAGGTGGGACTAATGTTTCGGGCGGGCAGCGCCAAAGGCTTTGCATCGCAAGAGCCGTGGCCTTGAAGCCAGACATCTTCGTCTTTGACGATTCTTTCAGCGCTTTGGATTTCAAAACCGACTTAGCCGTAAGAAAGAACCTGAAAGAAGCCTTCCCAGAAGCCACCAAAGTCATCGTCGCCCAACGCATTGGCACCATCATGGACGCCGATTTGATTCTCGTTTTGGAAAACGGGAAACTTGTTGGCAAAGGGAAGCATAAAGAGTTGCTTAATAATTGCGATACTTACCGCGATATCGCTTTGTCTCAATTATCCAAGGAGGAACTTGGTTTATGAAAAATGAAGCTTTAAAAAAAGGAAGAAGAAAAGCGAAAAAAGAAGATTTCATCACCTTGTTCAAGGATATGAGAAAGCTTCTTCCAATGCTTTTCATTGGCGCGATCTTGATGATTGGAAGCGCCATAACCGAAGTCATCGCTCCGAATTATCTTGGCGATTTGACCCGCGAAATCTCTAGTAATGCCGAAACTAGATCCATTGATATGAATCTTATATTTACTTTGGGGGTTTGCTTGGTCGTTATGTATGTGATCGTGGCTTTCGCTCAAACCGCTGGCAATATGCTTTTTACCACCGTCACCCAAAGATATTGCAATTCTTTAAGAAAAGCGATTCAAGACAAAATCAACCGCCTTCCGTTGCGCTATTTCGATAGCCATCAAACCGGGGATACGATGTCTAGGGTCACTAACGACGTTGATTCCATCTCCCAAAATCTTGATACGGCTTTCTCAACCATCTCCCAAAGCTTGTTTTTGTTAATCTTTACCATCGTGATGATGTTTGTCACCTGTTGGCAGATGGCTTTGGTGGTCTTTGCTACTTTGCCTTTGATGATATTGCTAGTTATGGCGGATATGAAACTAGCCGAGCCGCAATTTAAAAAGAGACAGATGCAACTAGGCGAAGTGAACGCGATCGTCGAAGAGAATTTCTCGGGGCAGAAAGTCATCAAACTTTTTGGGGCCGAAGATGCCGTTTCTGAATCCTTCAATAGGCATAACGAGAATTTGGGCAAAACGCTTTTCAAAGCCCAGATCTATGGCGGTTTGATGATGCCGGTGATGAATTTCATGTCTTATTTTGCCTATGCGGCGGTTTTGCTTGCCGGCGGCTTATTGATGGGCTACAAAGTCGGAAACGTCGATTTTGGCACCATCACCCAATTCTTGGTCTATGTCCGTTTGTTCCAGCAGCCAATCACTTCATTGGCCCAAGCCCTCAATAGCATCCAGTCAATCGGAGCCGCCTCTTCGCGCGTCCAGGAATTCTTAACGGAAGAAGAATTGATAGACGAAAGCATGAAAACCCCATTGCTCAGAAACAAAAACGGAGAAGAGGAAGTCAAAGGAAAAGTCACTTTTGAGAATGTTTCCTTTTCCTACGACTCTTCGCGAGAGATCATTCATGATTTCAGCGCGGAAGTTTCTCCTGGAATGAAAGTGGCGATTGTCGGGCCGACTGGCGCTGGCAAAACCACGATGGTCAATCTTTTGATGAGATTCTATGAGATAAACAAAGGCAAAATCGCCATCGATGACAAAGATATCGCCGCGATGTCTCGGCAAGAGCTTCATTCTTTGTTTGGAATGGTCCTTCAAGACACTTGGGTATTCTCTGGCAGCATCCGCGAGAATTTAGTCTACAATAGCCAAAATGTCAGCGACGAGAGAATCCAAGAAGTCTTAAAAGAAAGCAATCTCGATTATTTCGTCAATACCTTGCCAGGCGGTTTGGATTATGTGATTGAGGATGCCTCTTCGATATCAGGCGGGCAAAGGCAGCTAATCACGATCGCTAGGGCAATGATTAGAAACGCCCCTTTATTGATTCTTGATGAAGCGACCTCCAATGTCGATACAAGAACCGAGGAAGTCATCCAAGAGGCGATGGATAAGCTTAGCAAAGGGAGAACGAGTTTTGTCATCGCTCACCGCTTAAGCACCATCAAAAACAGCGATTTGATCCTCGTGATGAAAGATGGGAACATCATTGAGCAAGGGAACCACGAATCATTG
Organism: bacterium; assembly: GCA_963593015.1. Lineage (GTDB taxonomy): Bacteria > Bacillota_I > Bacilli_A > RFN20 > CAG-826 > UBA4951. The sequence goes on from CAVAYV010000064.1 coordinate 4,109, forward strand.
ATCGCCGCGAATGGGTTCTACGCCTCTTTGTATAACTCCCAATTCGCTTTCGAATAAGAAGGAATCACGCTTCAACGCGTGATTTTCTTTTTCTGATTTTAAGGTAGAATAATCCCATGATGAAAGAAAGCAACATCATCACCTATTTGGAGAACGAATTCAGGTCGTTCAGGGAATTTCCTCCTAACGAAGTGGATTACGCCATCTTTTCGATGCTTTCTTATTTCGATTATTCCGTTTATATGCCTTTGTTTGGGGATTCGATTCCGTTAAAAGACACCTATGATCTAAGGAAAAACGAGGCTTTTTTGAAAAGGGTGGCCTATAGCGATAACGATAGGCGCTTGTTTTTGGCGCTTGTTGGGAACCCTCGTTATAAAGAAGTGGTCGCGCTCCATTACCAATCTTTCTTTTTCGAGAGGAGCAATGAGCAATTCGCCGCGGTCTCTTTTTATCTCCCTAATAACGAAGAGGTGATCGGCTTTAGGGGGACGGATTCTTCTTTCGTTGGCTGGAAAGAGAATTTCTTGATGGCTTTGAATGATCCGATCGAAAGCCAAATTGACGCCTATAAATATTTAAAAAACGAACTAGCCTCTAACGATAAAAAAATCACCATTGTTGGTCATTCCAAAGGAGGGAATCTTGCCTCTTACGCCTATTTTTCCTTAAGTGACATTGAAAAAGAGAGAATCAAAGCCTGCTATTCTTTCGATGGCCCTGGTTTTTCGGAAGAGATGTTAGATAGGCTCAATTATCTTCCATCCAAGGATTCTTACTTTCATATCGTCCCGAAAGAATCGATCATCGGGGAATTGTATAGCCATGGCTCTTTTCAAAGGATAATCGACGCTAAGGGAAGGTATTTTGAGATGCATTCCCCTTATTCTTGGATAGTTCAAAATGGTTCCTTTGTGAGCGTCCCTTTCTCTAATCCTCGCTTAAAAACGATCATGAATAGCTTCAATGACTGGGCGGAAAGGGTAAGTGAGGAAGACCGTAAGCTTTTTTTGGATGTCCTATTTGAAATGATTGATCATAGTGGTATTGCCAATTTCAAAGAACTCCTCGATTTCAAAATCAATAGCGGCTTGAAGCTGACTAAAGCCTACAAATCCCTCCCTGAGGAAGAGAAAAAAGAATTCAAAAGGATTGGCTCTCCCCTTATCGATATCTTCAAGAAAGCCTATTTTGGATAAAAAGTGATCTATGCTATAATGAGAGGTATGGCAAAAAAAGAGCGAGAATTGTTTGATTATCTAGGAAAAGAGAATAGATCGATGTTCACTTCCCAGTCTATGGAAAGAGGGGAAGAATATTTTGATCGCAATTTCGTGACGCTGACTTATCTTGAAGAAAGCGACGTCAAATCCGAAGTCCACGCGAATGTCGCGAATCCGAAAGGCTCTAGCTACGCCGTGAGAATCGATTTTTGCAACCATAAAATCAAAAAAGCGGCCTGTTCTTGCCCTTATTATGGCGCTGGATATTGCAAACATATCTATGCCACGTTGCTAGAAGTGGACAAAAATAGTGCTTTGCCTAGGGCAGAAGGAGCCTATAAAAAGAACTTCACTGAAAAGGTTTTCAGACTATATCAGGATGAAAGAAGAAATAGCTCTGTCGCTAATTACATCGCTGACGCTTTCGAATTATTGAAAGGCGAAATGTCTCTTTCTTTTTTTAGCGATGAAGACATCGGAAAAGCCATCACAAGCATTTATTCTTTGAATCGCAATAATTATCACGCTAATAATGCCCCCTATGGCGAAGAGGCTTACGCAAAAATCAAGAGCCTTTGCTTGCCTCTAACTAGCGCCAAGGTCATTTTAGGGGCGATTAGGCGGCTATTATATGGCGATGCTTTCCTGGCCTTCATGTTTTTGGCGGTCAAAGACGATTTTTATATTGCCACCATGAAAAAAGAGTTTCTTGAAAAATTGGAAAATAGGGATTTCTTCGCTTATCGGGAACTTCTTTTCAAAGAAGAGTTCCGCCTTCCCTTCTTATCTTCTTTTAGCGATGAGGAACTTATTGATCTTATCACCTCATGCTTTTCGAATTATTTCCCAGCATCTTATCTCTTAGAGGAAGTCAAAAGAAGAAAAGCCCGTTATATCCTTCCTTTTTTCGTGGATAATGAGCTAGTTTCCTATACTTCCTCTTTTTTGGATTCTTTGCTAGAGGAAATTGATCCCTACGATGTTCTTTTGAGGAAAAAAATACGCGATAAGATGCTTTCAACCCGGGGGTTAAGCTTAGATTCGTTCATGTCTTTTATTCGTGATATGGATGAGAGCGAAAGAAACGAAAGGAAAACGGAGCTAAAGAAGATCGCCTCCTTAAGAGGCTTTGAGACGTCTCTTTCTTTCTTTTATCTTCCTTCGCTTAAAGTTTTAAAAGAATTCTCCCTTTCGGATTTTGCTGCCTGTAGCAAAGAAGTGATTGAAAGCGGCTTTGAATACGAAAGCTTATTACGGAAAAAAATAGAAACCTTCCTCAATAAGAAATACCAAGATGAAGATAGCGCGAATGAGATTTTCAAAATCTTGGAAAATTATCCTTTAGCGGCTTCTCGCCCCTATTTTGACGATAAAAGGTTATTTACCTTGCTAAACGAAAGAGACGAAAAAAGATATCTTTCTTTGCTTATCTTGAAGAATCTCAATGAGGAATATGGCTATCATTCTTTTAAGGAGTAGGATATGTATTTTTATCATTTAAGCGAAGAGAAATATCGTTGCCTTGAAAGAAAAGTATTATCCGACAAGAAACTCACCGCGATTTTGGACCGTTTAAAGAACCACGATTACAAAATCTATTATCATTATGACAAAAGTAGCGGCTACCTCACTTATTATGCTTTGTCAAATGAAGCGGAAGTAGGTTTTTTGTGCTTCTCTTTATCCTCTTCCAAAGTTTTTTTTAATAGGGTTAATGGCTCTATTGAAGAAAAAGAAGCCTCATGCGCTTTCGCTTATTATATCGCTTCTCTTGATAAAGATTGCAACTTAGAGACTTTAGAAAGACGCTACCCTGACCTATATTCTTCGCTAATAAAGATTTCTATGATGAGCAAAGAGGAAATCGAGCGTTACGAAGAAGGGAGGAAAGCCTTGCTTTCTTTGAAAGACACTCTTTTGGATAGCTATAACCCTTTGGAGAAAAGAGAACTGCGATTGCGTTATTCTTTTTCGAAAGAACGGGGAAAGCAGTTCTTCTTAAGGCTTGAGGCGGGATTTGACAAATATTGTAAGATCCAGAATGTCTCACATTTTTTAGAAATGGTTTTAGCAAACGGAACGATAAAACTAGGTAGCAAAGAAATAAAGGGCGAAGGCTATTATCTAAATGAAGATGCCGCTTTCCTAGTGAAGTTCCTTTATAAAAAGGTGAGTTTCTTTTTTGGGAGCAATTACCCGTCTTTGGATGAAACTAGCTTCGTCGATTTCCTCTTTTTGTTAAAAGAAAACGAGGATCTGGAAATCGATGGCTGGCATTATAAGCTCCCCCCTATCCAAAAGCACCATATGGGCCTAGATGAAAAAGGGAGATTAATCTCTTCTTATGCGGAAACTAG
>CAVAYV010000065.1:0-21247 GCA_963593015.1 bacterium
TTTGATATCCTTTGCTCTTTTCTGGCGATAGCGATCCTCTCGCCTCTGCTTTTGATATTGTTCGTGATCCAGCTCTTTTTGACCAAAGGCCACCCGATCTTCCATGACTGCAGGGTCGGGCAGCATGGGAAAAAGATATGCGTTTACAAATTCCGCAGCATGGCCTATGACGCCGAGACGAACATCGATAAGTATCTGACCCCTGAGCAGAAGGAGATATGGCTGCGCGAGAGGAAGCTCGACAACGATCCGAGGATCACGAAGTTCGGGAGGTTCCTCAGGAAGACGTCCCTCGATGAGCTCCCGCAGCTTTTCAACATCCTCTTCGGCTCGATGTCCTTCGTCGGGCCAAGGCCGCTTTCCGAGAGGGAGTGGCTCGAGCATTTCGATGACGAGGGGAGAAGGATCCTTGGGCTCGCCAAGCCCGGGCTGACCGGCTATTGGCAGGCTTATGGGAGAAGCAACGTCACCTTCGAGTCGGGAGAGAGGCAAAGGATGGAGCTTGAGTATTTCACCAAGAGGAACCTTTGGTTCGACTTCATAATCCTCCTTAAGACGATCCCGGCGGTTTTCAATGAAGATGGGGCTCAATAATTTCAAGTGCCTTTTTTGTATTTAAGTGGAAGATTTAATTATATATAATTAGTTCGCTTATAAGGGTGATGCCGAGCAAAAAAAGTTTTATTCGTTTATGAAAATCAAAAATGAGAAAAACGTCAAATATCTTATCGGGTTTGTGATTTTGACATGGAACTCTGCTTTGTACATTAAGAATTGTTTGGACTCTATCCTTAATTTTCGTCAAATAGAATGCAAAATTGCGGTTTGTGACAATGGGTCAACGGATGGAACGGTTGATTTGCTAAAACCGTATGAGAATAATGAGCGTGTTTTTGTTACTTATCTTAAGGAAAATTTAGGAACAACCAAAAGCAGAAACATTGCTTTAAAAAATGTTTTGGATTGCGATCTTATTTGTGTTCTTGATTCCGACACCGTCCTTTCTGACTACAATGGTTTTTTGAAAATGTGTCATTTTCTTTCCTCACATGAAGACATTGGTATCATTGGTCCTCAATTAGTCGGAAAAGATGGAACTTTGCAACATTCAGGAAGAAATATTCCTTCTTTCAAAGAAAAGATTTTGAAGGCCTCCGGGATAAAAAGTTTGAATCAAGAAGCGGAAACCCTCGAGAGCGTTGATTATTCTTTGATCAAAAAAGACGCGATGCCGGTTGGGTATTTGATGTCGGCTTGTTGGTTATTCAAAAGAGATTTGATTGGAAAAATCGGATATTTGGACGAAAAGATTTTTTATGCTCCAGAAGACGTTGAGTATTGCCTTCGTTGCTGGGAACATAATTTAAAAGTTGTCTATTTTAAAAAATGCACAATCTTGCATTATTGGCAAAGGATTTCAAAAAAGAAAAAAATCAGCAAACATAACCTTGAGCATATCAAAGGGCTTTTGTATATCAAACGCAAATATGATTTAAAAGCGATACAAAAGAAGGTGGATGCTTGTGAGAATTGAGATTTACGAATCAAAACTCGCGAATGACTTGATAAGTCTCTTTTTTCTTCTGTTTGTTTTACTTTTGCCGTTCGATTCGATTAGGTTTATCAACACATCTTACTGCCCATTATCTCTGATACCGTTTGTTCTTTTGCTGGTAGTTTGCTTACCTAAAATTTTCTCGGATGGTTTTACTCCGGCTTTGAAATATTATTCTCTTTTCTATTTATGCAGCTCGCTTATTTCTTTAATCCAAGCCTACGTTAATAACAACCTTTCTTTGTTTTTTGATTATTTCGTTACCTTATCTATTGGCTTCTTTTTGTTTGCGACATTGAATGTTGTTCTCTCTAACGGATTCGATAACGACAATGAATTTATGTTTAAACTCTGCAAACTTATTGCCATTGCGTATTTTTGCCCGGTTTTTATTGCGCTTATCGATTTATTTGCCGTTAATAGCATTTTTATTCCGTATGGCGTCAGCACATTTATCCATGGTGTTTTTGGTGGCGGACAGCCCGTACGCGTGTGTGGCACCACTAGTGAAACATCATGGCTTTGCATGCATTTGTTTTTTGCGTTTTTTGCCTACTTTTATTTATTTAGACACGATTATCGCCGTAAGTTCAATGCCTTCATGATGTTTTTGATGGCGTTTGTTCTTTTATTCTCTTTTTCAACTTTAGGCTATGCTGTTTTGGCGTTTTTCTTGCTTTATCTCCTTTTGGTGTCATTGAAAAAAAACGGTCTTAAATTTTATAATTTTGGCATACCTCTTGCTTTGGTTGCTGCGTTTTTGATTCTAAAAAACGTTGTTATTCCGCGAATGGATCAATCTTTGTATTTTGTTCAAAGGTTTTTTCACCTCTCTATTCCTTACTTAATTCATAACGACGCTTCTGTTTTTGTTCGTTTGATCAATCCGACTATCGCTCTTATTATGGGAGCTCAAAATTTGCTATTTGGTGTTGGTGGCGGACAATATTCGTTTTTTTATGGATCATACGTTAAAAAATATTTTCCATTTGGTCTTGAGTTTTATGGCGGCGATAACGAAATCGTCACGACCATTGCCGAAGGCAGCGCCAATTCCAAGTGTCTTTATGCCCGACTTTTTAGTGAGAACGGATTGTTCTCGCTGCTTTATTTTGCAATGATTCATCAAGTTTTTAAGAATGTCAGGAATAACTCTTTTTTGAAGTACTGGCTGGTCGTGATGCTTCTTATCATGTTTCAATTTGACTCTTTGTGCTATTTCCCTTTTATTTTCGTTTTGAGTGTTTGCAATTCTTACAAGGAGGATGATTTCGATGACTACTGCCGTTATCTTAGTGAATTACAATGGCTCGAATGACACTATTGCGTGCATCAATTCGTTGAATCAATGCCTGAATGCCGACGATATCAAAACCATTGTTGTCGATAATTCAAGATCTGAAAAAGAAAAGGAAAAATTAGAAGAGTTCCAAGCCTCTATCAATAATTCTTTTGACTTGCTTTTTTTGAATGAGAACAAAGGGTTTTCACACGCTAATAACGCCGGTATCAAGTACGCTTTGGAAAAATATCATATTGATTTTTTGATGCTTCTTAATAACGACACATTGGTGGAGCCTGACTTTTTAGCCAAACTAATCGCTCAATTTGATCTATCTTCTTTGATGGTAACCCCCAAAGTCCTTTTCAATTCCAAACGAGAATTGATTTGGTCTGCCGGAGGACATATTGATTTTAAAAAAGGAATCGGGGCAAATAATGGCTTTATGAAAAACTCCTCTTTTTATAACGAAGTTTCATATTGTGATTATTCGCCTTTTTGCTGTGTGATGTTTAAACCTGATTTGATTAAGAAATACGGGTATTTGGATGAAAGCTATTTCATGTATTTTGAAGATGTCGATTATTGCATGAGGCTTCTAGAAAACGGAAAAAGCATCAAATATGTCCCTGATTCGACTGTGTATCACAAAGTTTCCGCTTCTTCTGGCGGGCTTCGCTCTAATTTTTATCTTGAATGGATGAGCAGAAACCAAAAAAAGTTCATTAAAAAGTTTTTTGGGAAAAACAAGATGGTTTATTTGAGATTTTTGCTGAAGGTTTCAGTCAAAAAAGCTTTTTACTTTCTCAAATTTAATTTCGCCGCGATAAAATACATCAACAAAGGTCTTCATCATTAAGGACTATTTTTTTACATTTATGCACGGTTAATGTTAAACTTATAAAGTTTAAGGAACCAAACTTGTTAAAGGGGGATTTTTATGAAAGGCATAATTTTAGCGGGGGGCTCAGGCACTCGCCTATACCCATTGACCCTAGTCACATCAAAGCAATTGCTGCCAGTCTATGACAAGCCGATGATTTATTACCCTTTAAGCGTGCTGATGCTTTCGGGAATCAAAGACATTCTTATCATTTCCACACCGATTGACCTTCCGAGAATGGAGGCTTTATTAGGAGATGGGTCTAAATTTGGCATAAAACTTTCTTATAAGGTGCAACCTTCCCCCGATGGCTTGGCTCAAGCATTTGTTCTTGGCGAGGAATTCATCGGAGACGACGCTGTCGCGATGATACTTGGTGATAATATCTATCATGGCGCTGGTTTGATCAACCATCTCAAAAATTCTATCAATAGGGCGGAAAACGATGTCGCGACGATATTTGGCTACCAAGTCAAAGACCCAGAGAGATTTGGCATTGTTGAGCTAGATAAGGATGGCAACGCCTTGTCGATTGAGGAGAAACCAAAGAACCCAAAATCGAATTATTGCGTGACTGGCTTATATTTCTACCCAAAGGGTGTTAGCCAGGTGGCTAAAACAATCAAAAAATCTGAAAGGGGCGAATACGAAATCACTACCCTTAATAATTACTATCTTGAGAAACATAAACTCCATGTATCAACGCTAGGCAGAGGCTACACCTGGTTAGACACTGGCACGCATGATTCTTTGGTTGAGGCCTCCGATTACGTGAAAATGATTGAAAATCACCAAGGAGTGAAAATCGCTTGTTTAGAAGAGATCGCTTACGTGAATGGATGGATAAGCAAAGAGAAACTTTTAGAAGCCGCCAAACCGATGGAAAAAAACGGATATGGCAAACACCTTAAAAACGTGGCTGAAGGAAAGGTTAGATATTACGGGAACTAATATGGATAAGACAATTGGAAATTTCACATTCAAAGAAACATCAATCGAGGGGGTTTTCGTCATTGAGAGTAAAAAGTACGGCGATAATCGCGGATACTTTATGGAAACCTACAAAGAAAAAGATTTCAAAGAGGCTGGGCTTAATTACGATTTTGTCCAAGATAACCAATCAAAATCTAAAAAGGGAGTTTTGAGAGGGCTTCATTTCCAAAAGACTTATCCTCAAGCAAAACTTGTCAGATGCATTGAAGGCGAGGTATTTGATGTCTGCGTCGACCTTCGCAAAGGAAGCAAAACATATGGCAAATGGGAAGGGGTTGTTCTTTCTGCGGAAAAAGGGAATCAATTCATGATTCCTAGAGGGTTTGCCCATGGGTTTGTGGTGCTCAGCGATTCCGCGACTTTCTGTTACAAATGCGATGAGCTATATCACCCTGAAGATGAAGGCGGAATCATGTGGAATGACCCTCTGGTAGGAGTTGAATGGCCCTACGAAGGGGAATTATCACTTTCCGAAAAAGACAAAAAGCATCCTTTCTTAAAAGATGCCAAGGTTGAATTCTAAAGAGGTTTTTTATGAACAAAGATTTAAAAATATTAGTGACTGGCGTCAAAGGGCAGCTTGGCCATGATTGCGTCAGAGAACTCGAAAATAGGGGCTACCATAACGTTTTAGGAATTGATCGCGATGAACTCGATATAACCGATGAATTTGCGGTGCATCGTTTTATCAATGAATATAAACCGGACATAGTCATGCACAATGCCGCCTGGACAGCCGTGGATAAAGCCGAGCAGATGCAAGATGCTGTTTATGCCGTCAATTCCTTGGGGCCAAAATATATCGCCGAGGCTTGCAAAGAAGTTAAGGCGACGATGTTTTATATCTCCACCGATTATGTTTTCGACGGGAAGGGCGAGACACCTTTTGAGATTGATTCTCCTAAAAACGGACTTTCGGTGTATGGCAAGACCAAGAGCCAAGGCGAGGACTTTGTCACCTCAACCTTATCTAAATATTTCATTATCCGTATCAGCTGGGTATTCGGAATAAACGGCAATAATTTCATCAAGACGATGCTTAATCTCGCTAAAACCCATAAGGAATTGAATGTCGTATGCGATCAGATAGGCTCTCCAACGTTTACTGAGGATCTTGCTAAGCTTATGTGTGATATGATGGAAACGGACAAATACGGCATCTACCATGCCACCAACGAAGGTTTCTGCAGCTGGGCGGATTTCGCAAAATACATCTTTGAATGCGCCGATACGAATGTTATCGTTCATCCGCTGACCACGGAAGAATATAAGAAACTAGTTCCTAATCAAGCTGATAGGCCTCTTAATTCCAGAATGTCAAAAACCTCATTAGACAAAGCCGGATTCAAGAGAATGCCATCTTGGCAAGATGCGACAAAAAGATATATAAAGGAGCTTAAGAATGAGTAATCCAACCCTTTCTTTTGTTTGCGCCTCGAATAATAAAAAAACACTCGATGAAGTTTTGCTGCCTTCTTTGAAAAAGCAAAAGAATCAAGATTTTGAACTGATAGTCGTCGATGCGAAAGAAAAAGGATTTCATTCTGCCGCCGAAACGCTCAACTATGGCGCTAGCCTTACCAATGGCGAATATATCTGCTTTGTCCATCAAGATATTGAATTTCTTGATGATTGCGCAGTAGATGAGATTATTTCTTATTTCGAAAACAATGATTTTGGCTTAGCTGGAGTTGCCGGCGAAATCAGCGGAATCATGAATAATAAGAAAAAATGCAAAGTTATTTCTTCAGTGATACATGGACCAAAAAGGATTCATGCTGGGGAAAAGCTGGCTGAAGTCATGAAGGCGAATTCTGTTGATGAATGCGTGATGTTTGTTAAGAAAAAAAGCTTCAAAGGATTTTCTGATATAGGGCCATATTGGCATTTGTATGGACCTGATTACTCTTTAAAATGTCTTGAAAATGGTGAAATTGTTCTTCTTTTCCCGATTAATGTCTATCATCTTTCTATCGGATTTTGCGATGCCACATATTGGAAGGCTTTAAAAAACATTACAAAAGTTTATCCTAAAGAGAAAATAATCCACAGCTGTATGGAAAATTGGAAAACCGGACGAAAACTTAAATATTCAATCGCTTATTTCAAACTTAAACCTTTCGTGAAAAAGATAATTTTCTATGAAAAATGGAAACATTTTATAAAAAAGTAAAATATTAAAGGAGCTTAAAGATGTCTAAATTCTTAGTGACTGGGGGAGCTGGTTTTATTGGGGGTAACTTCCTCCATATAATGGTCAATCGATACCCTAACGACAAATACGTTTGTCTCGATGCCTTGACTTATGCCGGGAACATGGAAACGCTGTCTCCTATTATGGATAAACCGAACTTTAAGTTTGTCCATATGAATATTTGCGACCGAGATGGCGTCTATAAGCTTTTTGAAGAGGAAAAGTTTGATTACGTCATCAATTTTGCCGCAGAAAGCCATGTTGACCGTTCGATTGAGAATCCAGAGATATTCCTGAAGACGAATATTCTTGGAACCCAAGTTTTGATGGATGCTTGCAGGAAATATGGAATTAAGAGATATCATCAGGTATCAACAGATGAAGTATATGGCGATCTTCCTCTTGATAGACCAGATTTATTCTTCACGGAGACTACCCCAATCCATACCTCTAGCCCTTATTCCGCTTCGAAAGCCAGCGCTGATTTATTGGTGCTTGCCTACCATCGCACTTTTGGACTCCCTGTGACAATCTCTAGATGCTCAAATAACTATGGTCCCTACCATTTCCCTGAGAAGCTTATTCCTTTGATGATCCAAAAAGCGTTGAAGAATGAGCCACTTCCTGTATATGGCAACGGCGCGAATGTCCGCGATTGGCTTTATGTCGGCGATCATTGCAACGCGATTGATTTGGTGGTCAGAAACGGAAGAGATGGCGAAGTCTATAATATCGGCGGCCATAACGAAAGAAGCAATCTTGAAGTGGTCAAGACAATACTTAAAGCTTTAGGGAAGCCAGAATCTCTGATTTCTTATGTCAAAGATAGGCCAGGGCATGACCTCCGTTATGCGATGGACCCAACAAAGATCGAGACTGAGCTTGGTTGGAAGCCAGAACATAATTTTGATACAGGCATCCAAGCCACGATTAAATGGAATCTTGAAAACCAAGAATGGATTGACCATGTCGAAAGCGGTGAATACATGAATTGGCTTGATAAGAATTACGAAAAAAGATAGGTAGACTTATCTAAGACGCTGGAAATATTTATCGGCGTCTTTTAATTTTTATTTCTCATTGGCTTTTAGTTTTTGGGCAAATGTTTTCATTGAATCATCAAAAACATCGTTTTTATCATGAATCTCAAAATCAGCTGGATCTCTAAGCCAAGGAACATCTCCCATGCCTCTTTTTGCCTTGGCAAGATATTCTTCCCTTGATTTTGTGAAATAATGGTTTATCCGTATCGCATCGTTAGCGTGGTTCTCATTAAAAGGGCCTTCTACTTTTTCGCCGCTTAAGTTCAAAGCTTTGTAACCTATCAAGTATAAAGCTGAGTGTGGGTTTTTAAATACAGCAACCCTTCTAGGGTTTACGATTGATTTTACATGATTGTTTTTTACAAACGAATTTTCTGCGCGCCAATTAAATCTTTCAATAACCAATCCATTTTCTTTGTTCTTTTGCCCTGAAGAACCGAATATTGACCAATTCAACACCAATGCGCCCGCTTTTTTGTGTTCGCAAAGGAATTTCCTTATTAGGCTTATAGCGTTTCCATCTTTGTTGAAGATAAATTCATCACAATCAATCGCGGCTAAAAATTGGCAATCGTTTTTGTGTTCGTTTAAGCAATCGTTATAGGCGTCTAACTGCCTTGCCTTGCCTTTAATATCTTTAAGCTCCACGACGTTTCTATCGATATACGGTTTTAAAATTTGTAGATAATCATCTTGGCTCTCGTTGTTATACAAATAGAATTTGTCGACGCCTATTAAAAGATGATAATCTATCCATTCTTTTAAATAAGGCGCTTCATTTTTAAAAATCGCCACAATTCCAAATTTGCTTGGATAATTATCTTTTTCTTTGCTTCTGAAAACATTCATTTTAAAACAACAAAAAGCTGCGCAAATCATGTTTATCAATGATTTTGAATCATTAAAGCCATGTTTATTTATTACACGCTTACGCCTTTTGTTATATGAATATACATAAGTTTTTATTTTTATGAAATAATTTTTCATACAACAAAATATATCATTGCTTTGTCGTTTTTTAAATTTGCTTTTAGAATTATTTGGTTGTTTCGAAAAACTTTGCTGCTTTATAATGAAGAGGCCAAATTGATAAAATTCTGCTCAATTTGTTATTTTATGAAAAAAGTATTAGTTTATTTAGCATCGTACAATGGTCAAAACTATTTAAAAGAGCAATTAGATTCCATTCTTTCTCAAAAAGGAGTGGAGGTATCGTTACTTATCGCTGATGATAATTCTAATGACGGCACTTTGGAAATCCTAGAAGAATATTCCAAAAAATTCAAAAATATCAGTTACTACCAAAACAAAGAGAATTTAGGATATCGACTAAATTTTATCAGTCTAATTAGTCATAAAGTCGATGGCGAATATGATTATTATGCCTTATCCGATCAAGACGATGTTTGGCTTGAAGACAAATTAGAAAAAGCAACTTCTCGTCTTGAAAAAGAAAATGACGATCAACCTTTGCTTTATTCGTCCAATCTAAGCGGAGTGGATAAAGATTTAAATCCAATCGGCATGATGTTCCCACCTTCCATTTCGAAAACAAATGATTATCAAAGGTTTTTGAATAATATCGCCACTGGATGCACTTGCGTTTTCAATAATTCTCTTAGAAATCTCCTTTTGGAATATCCATTAGAAGAAATAAAGCAACCGCACGATGGGATAATATGCAAAATCGCCATTGCTACTGGAAAATACATTTACGATCCCTCTTCATCAATATTATATCGTCAACATGGAACTAATAGCATTGGGATGCATCCCCATCGCCATCAAAGGCTTTATGATTTTTTCCATTCCTTCCATAATAAAAACAGAGATAGGTTTTCTGAAACTTCGATGGCGATTTTTAATACCTACGAATCTAGAATCAAAAACCCTGATATACGAAAATTTATTTATTCAGTAGGGAGTTATAAAAGCTCCTTCAAAACTCGTTTTAAAATCTATTTTTCTCGGAGATATAGCGGCGACTCATTTATAAGCACAATTTTTCTAAAAGCGAAAATATTCTTTAGGCTCTATTAGAAAAGCTATTCACGCTTTAAAACGCAATGTTTGTTTATTGAAAATTTAGATGTCGGATTGCATAGGTGACTTGCAAATCAGCTTCAATGCTCCGATTTTGCAAATCTATTTTGATCCATTCAAAAAAACATCGTAATTGATTGTGATGAAGCCCATCAAGTTCGTGATTTTAATGCACAATTTGGTTAGACTTTATATGTTATTTACCCATCTAGCACTTAGAAACTTTAGTATTTGTAACGATTTCTACGAATGACGGCTTGATGGTATGCTAAAACAAGAACAGAATTAGAATTGTCATGAATAAAAAAGTCACGGTAGTAATGCCTACTTATAATAGGCCTGAATGCATCAGATACTTCATTGAAAATAGTGTTAAACCTTATCAAGGCAAACTTTTTGTTTTTGAGATCCATGATTCTAGCGAAAATGATGAAACAAAAGCTATTGTTACGAAATGCAAAAGCGTAAATCTGAAGTATTTTCGATATCCTTCCACTTTAAATGGTGGGACTAAGGCTTGCAACGCCCTCAAAAATGTGAAAACCGATTTCATGTATTTGCTAGGCGATGGCTTCGCCCCTGATTTCAATGAATTAGAAAGCGTTTTGATGTCGAATCATTTTTATGACTATGATTTAATTGGGCTCTTCCATGATGATTTTAGGTACACAAGGGAATTGAAACGGCTTTATCCCAAAAATAAGGTTTTATATAAGCAAGACTCTTATGATTTTTTGATTACTAGAAACACAGTCTGCTTCACTTTATATGGCGCTAGCATTGCTAGCCGCCGCTTAATGCGAAATATCGTTAATAATAAAACGGTTGAGAAATACGAATACAAAGGAAGAAACGAATATTCCTATTGCTTAGCCTGTCTAGAAGAATTGCATAAAGATCCAGATTTCAAATGCGGCATTATTCATTGGAACGCGAAACTTAATCCTATGAAGAAGGGGAATTGGGCCCATGACGAAACCTTCTATGATATTTTTTATCTAGAATGGCAAAGCGATTTCGAAAAATTCCCCGTCAGTGAAAAAATAAAAAAAGAGACACTTAAAAATATCGCTAGATTTCATTTTAGCTTTAAAGGAATATTATATTACAAGTTTAGGGACGTATTCACGCCTAAGCTATTAATGAAATATAGGCCTTATATTAAGAAGTGCCGTAATCATTATTGGTTTATGTGGGTAATGGCTTTTACCCCAAAATGGCTATTACGTATGGCGTATAAGCCGTTCAAGATGCTTAAAAGATATAAAGGCTAACATTATGAAAGTTGTGATTTTGGCAGGTGGTTTAGGAACAAGGATCTCCGAAGAATCTTATTTAAAGCCTAAACCGATGGTGGAAATAGGCGAGATGCCTATATTGGTGCACATTATGAAGATCTACGCCGCGCAAGGATTTAAAGATTTCATTATATGCGCTGGATATAAACAACAAATGATCAAAGAATATTTTGCTCATTATTATCTGTATTCAAGCGATATCACTTTTCATATGGGCACAAATAAAAAAGAGATTATTCACAACTCAAATTTCGATGACTGGAATGTCACAATCGCAGATACAGGAATAAACGCCGAAACGGGAACTCGCATTAAAAGAATTAAAAAATATGTTGGAAATGAGCCGTTTCTTTTAACCTATGGCGATGCGGTTGGTAATATTGATTTGCATGCTTTGCTTGATTCCCATAAAAAATCCAAGAAGTTAGGAACGATTTCCGTCTATAATTTCAGGCAATCTAAGGGCGTTGTTGAAATGGATAAGAACGGAAATGTCAAAGACTTTAGGGAGAAAGCCGATTTAGATGGAAATTTGATCAATATCGGATTCATGGTTATGGAGCCTCAGGTTTTTGATATGCTTCCAGACGATAATTTGTCATTCGAAGAGACAACAATGAAAACATTGGCAGAACAAGGGGAACTTAATGCTTATCTTCACAAAGGCTTTTGGCAATGCATGGATACGATCAGTGAGAAATGCAAGTTAGAAAGACTATGGGAAAGCGGGAATGCTCCTTGGAAACTTTGGAACGATTAGATATGCTTGATCTTGAATTTTATAAAGGAAAAACTGTCTTAGTTACCGGACATACGGGATTTAAAGGCAGTTGGTTATGCAAAATACTCGTTAATTCCGGGGCAAAAGTAATCGGATATTCCTTAAAAGCGCCTACAAGCCCGAATCTTTTTGAACTTTCAAAAATAGAAAGCGAGATTGTTTCAATTATTGGCGATATTAGGGATTTCAATCACCTCAAGCAAACATTTGATGATTATAAGCCTGAATGCGTTTTTCATTTGGCCGCCCAGCCGATCGTGAGAAATTCATACAAAGATCCACGATACACCTATGAGACAAATGTCATGGGAACGGTGAATGTTCTTGAATGCGTTAGACTCTCTAAAAGCGTCAAATCGGTTTTGAATGTTACGACTGATAAAGTTTATCTTAATGATGATCTTCCAAATCACTCATTCAAAGAAAACGATCCTCTTGATGGATATGACCCATATTCCAATTCCAAATCCTGTTCCGAACTCGTGACTCATTCATATAAAAAATCCTATTTTGACGATATGGATATCGCTGTTTCTACAGCGAGAGCCGGTAACGTTATCGGTGGAGGCGATTTTGCCAAAGACCGTCTTATCCCAGATTGCGTGAGAGCGATTATGAAAGAGAGAAAGATAGTTATAAGGAACCCTTATTCCATTAGGCCGTATCAGCATGTGCTAGAAGCTTTAGGCGTTTATTTGGAGATTGTGGAAAAACAATGTTCCAATAAGAAATTGCAAGGATATTATAACATCGGACCTGACGGTTACGATTGTATTAGCACTGGCGAGCTAGTCACTAAATTTTGCAATGCTTATGGTGATAACGCCACTTGGATCAGTAAAAGCGATGAAGGGCCGCATGAAGCTAGTTTTTTAAGACTTGATAATTCAAAAATAAAAAGTACTTTCGGATATTCTCAAAAGTGGCATATTGATGAATCGATTCAAAAAGTGGTTGAGTGGACGAAAATTTATCTATCTAATGAAAACGAAGTTCCAAAAGAAATGGATAAAGAAATTTCTTTGTTTTTCGGCATCTAAAAGGGCTAAGGCTAAATGGAAACTATATTGATAAGCGGCGCGACAGGGTTTGTTGGCAAAAATCTTCTTGAAAGATTTGCGGTTGAAAATAAATACAGGATTATTGCCTATGTTTTGGAGGGCGATTTTAAAGGCATCGAGTTCTTGAAAAACAATAAAATCGAGTTCATCACTAAATTGGATTCGAAAGCGATTAATAAAATTGACTATTGCATTCATTTGGCTTCTTATGGCGTCGCTATTGAAGATAAGAACATTGAGACGATGGTTGATTCGAACCTCAAGCTTCCTCTCAGATTAGCGGAGTTTTGCGCCTTCAAAGGATGCCAATTATTTGTTAATACAGGGTCTTGTTTTGAATATGGAAGCCTTATCAACGATCGCAAAATCCGTGAAGACGACAAACTTTCACCTGATGATATTTATGCTTCTTCCAAAGTGGCTTGTGAGGATTTTTTAAAGGTGTATTGCAAACTTCTTAAGATGAAGCTTTTGACCATCAGACCGTTTTCAATGTATGGGAAATATGAACGCGAGACAAGATTAATGCCTTTGATTTTTGATGCAGGGTATAATAAAAAACACCTTTCTTTGACGGGTGGGGAACAGATTCGCGACTATATGGACGTGAAAGACGTGGCCTTCTCAATTTGCAAAATCATCGAAAATATCGATAGAATTAACGACATTGAATCTATTAATATCTGTTCTGGTAAAGCGCTGAAATTGAAAGATTTTATTGATCTTATTGTTAGAACTTGCGATTTCGATCCATCTCTTTTTGGCTTCCATGAGAAAGAATATCGACAAAATGAATCAATGTATTTTGTCGGCGACAACACATTGTTATTTAAAGTTATCGGCGAACAAGACTTTTCATTAACTCCAAAAAAGATAACGAATTCCTATAATGATTATTTGAAAAACCTCAAATAAAGAAACAATAGATTAATTCCCCTTGTAAGGAGAGATTTATGACAACAAAAGAGAAAATCGATGAGCTCGTAAGACAATATTACGAAGAAGAAAAAGCAAAGGAAAAGCCTTATGAACGTGGGGATTACATTCATTATGCTTCAAGAGTTTATGACTCTGACGAATTGGTCAGATTAGTGGATTCATCTTTAGAATTTTGGCTCACCTCTGGACATAACTCATTGGAATTCGAAAAGAAATTTGCGGAATTCATCGGGATTAAAAAATGTTTGCTTACTAATTCGGGGTCTTCCGCAAATCTTTTGGCTTTTATGACTTTGACTTCTGATCTTTTAGGCGAAAGAAAAATTAAACGCGGCGATGAAGTCATAACCTTGGCGTGTGGTTTTCCTACCACAGTTACCCCGATCATTAACTATGGCGCTATCCCCGTTTTTGTTGATGTGACCATCCCTCAATACAATATAGACGTAAGTCAACTAGAACTTGCTTTGTCAAAAAAGACCAAGGCTGTGATGATCGCCCACACTTTAGGAAATCCTTTTGATTTAAAAGCGGTCAAAGAATTTTGCGATAAGCATCATCTTTGGCTAATCGAAGACAATTGCGATGCCTTAGGGGCTGAATATGAGATAGATGGTAAAAAATACAAAACCGGGTCGCTAGGTGACATTGGGACTTCGTCATTTTACCCTGCCCATCATATAACAATGGGCGAAGGGGGCGCGGTTTATATGAATGACCCTTTTCTTTATAAAATCTGCAAATCGTTTAGAGATTGGGGAAGAGACTGCGTTTGTGATCCTGGCGTTGATAATTCTTGCCACCACCGTTACGATGGAAAATACGGTGAATTGCCTTTTGGCTTTGACCATAAATACGTATATTCGGAGTTTGGCTACAATCTAAAAGTCACCGACATGCAAGCGGCAATTGGTCTTTCTCAGCTTGAAAAGCTACCGTCTTTTATTGAAAAAAGAAGGCATAATTGGGAAAGGCTTTATAAAAATCTTGAAGGATGCCAAGACAAAATTATTCTTCCGGCGCCTTGCCCAAATTCAATACCCTCGCCATTTGGATTTGCTCTAAGCGTCAAGGGATCTATAGATCGCACAAAGATGACTAAATATCTTGAAGAAGCTGGCGTTCAAACTAGGAATGTTTTTGCTGGCAATCTTTTAAGGCATCCTTGCTTTGACAAAATGAGAGAAGAAAACAAAGGCTTTAGAGTCGTTGGGGATTTACACGTCACCGATCAAATAATGGATAAAACGTTTTGGATCGGCGTATATCCTGGAATGACTGACGAGATGATTGATTATATGAGCGATATGATCAAGGAATTTTTGGATAAATATAGAGGTTTCTCGGAATAGCGCCAGCATTCTTAGGGGTGTAAAATAAATAAAAGTGGGGAAATAATATGGATATCTGTGCTGTGATTGTTACTTACAATAGATTAGCAAAATTAAAAAAAGCGTTGACAAGATATAATGATCAGACACGTAAGCCGAACAAAGTCATCGTGGTTGATAACGATTCAAAAGAAGACACGAAATCATTCTTGAAAGAATGGCTTGAAAAAGACGATGGCTATCAAAAGATTGTTTTAACCTTGGATAAGAATTATGGGTGCTCTGGAGGTTTGTATCGCGGGATGCAAAAGGCTTTGGAGATTGGCTTTGACTGGATTTGGATCGCTGACGATGATTCCTATCCAGATGAACATGTTTTCGAGATTTTAGAAAACAAAATAAAAGAAAATCCTTCTTACAAGGTGATTTCTTCCGAGGTAATTAACAAATTTGGGATTCATTTAATCCATCGTACAAGAATCTCTAGAGAGAACAAAATTCCTTATTTTAAACCAATTGCCCTTTCAGAATATGACAAAGAAAGCTTTGAATATGACACCTTTAGCTTTGTAGGCACAGGATTAAGCAAAGAAGTCGTCGATACATGCGGTTTGGTAAGAGAAGATTTCTTCATTTGGGGCGATGACCTAGAATATTCTTTGCGTATCGGAAAAAAATATAAAATGGCCTGTTTTCCATCTATCAAGGTATATCATGATGATGATCAAAGCGGATCTGCCATTCTTTTAAGCTGGAAGAAATACTATGGCGAACGCAACATGCTTGAAATATTTTCGTTGCATTTCACTAAATTTGAAAATCGGGCTTATTTGCTAAAATTTAAACTTCGTCTTTTGAAACATCGTTTTGACAATAGATTGCTATACGATTTATTGAAAACCGCCTATACGGATTTCAAGCATCACAAATTTGGGATTTCTGAAAAATATAAGCCAGGAACGAAATTAGAATAAAGATGCTTAAAAGGGGTAAAAACATGTACGATTATCTTATTGTCGGGGCGGGGCTATATGGTTCCGTATGCGCTTACGAATTAAGGAAAAAAGGCTACAAAGTTTTAGTCGTTGAGAAAAGAAACCACATCGGTGGCAATGCCTACACTGAGAAGATAGAAGGGGTCAATGTCCATAAATATGGCCCGCATATTTTTCATACCGCCGATAAAGAAATCTGGGATTATATCAACCAATTCGCGAATTTTAGGGATTGCGCGTTTTCCCCAGTCGCTAGATATAAAAGCGAAACTTATAACCTTCCATTCAATATGAATACCTTTGTTCATATTTGGCCAGATGTTTTCTCTCCTAGCGAAGCGAAAGCGAAAATCGATGCTGAAAAAGCCAAATACGCAGTTGCTACCCCTACGAATTTAGAGGAGCAAGCGATTAGCTTAGTTGGCAAAACAATCTACGAGAAATTAATCAAAGGCTATACCGAAAAGCAATGGGGAAGAGCTTGCAATGAATTGCCTCCGTTTATCATCAAGAGATTGCCAGTCAGATTGACCTTCGATAACAATTATTTCAACGACCGCTATCAAGGAATCCCGCTAGGCGGATACACTCAGATATTCGAAAAGATGCTTGATGGGGTTGAAGTCAGATTGGGCATTGATTATCTTGAACATAAAGATGAGTTAAACGCTTTAGCGAAAAATATTATTTATACTGGAGCGATTGATGCCTTCTTTGACTACAAATTCGGACCTTTGGAGTATCGGAGCGTCCGTTTCGAGACGGAAATTTTAGATGAAACCAATCATCAAGGCGCTGCCGTAATCAATTACACTTCAAGCGATGTTCCTTATACTAGATCAATCGAGCATAAACTTTTTGAATTAGATACCACAAGCCCAAAAACCGTTGTCAGCAAAGAATATTCCTCTTCTTGGAAAGTCAAAGATGAGCCTTATTATCCAGTCAATGACGCCAAAAACAACTCTTTATATGAGAAATATAAGGAAGAGGCCTCTAAATTAAACAATGTTCATTTTGGAGGAAGACTTGGGGAATACAAATATTACGATATGGATAAAGTGATTAGCCAGGCATTTGATTTCTTAAGAAATCTCTTGAAATAATGTCTCTTGAATATGAGTTTTCTTTTGAGATAATGTCTTAAATCAATTTTCAAAAAATATGAAAAGCTTTTTAAAGAAATATATTTTAATAGGAATTGGGGGGGTATTGCCGCTTATTGGTTGCTCCGCCAATGACGGAAGCGTCTCTTCGCTTTTGAGTTATAGCGAATCTAGCAAATTATCTTCGAACACTTCTTCGTCGGAAATCTCTTCAAGTAGCTTTGGCTCAACTAGCGAAAGCGAAAGTGAATCTTCGTCTTCTTCGTCTTCATCATCTGAAAGCGTTAAGCTTGTTTCAACGAACAAACAAAAATATTTAAGAAACGAAGAAGTTTATATTAAGGCCAGTGGCGGAGATAGTGACTGGGTTGGAATATATCGCGAAGACGATGACATCAATTCGGTTGATTCTATTAGATGGTTTTATGTCAACAAAAACGGTTTCCAACCGAATTCTTTTTATAGCGTCACAAAATCATTGACCTTGAATGAAAGCAGAAAAAGCCTAAAATCGTTGCCGGATTTCAAATATAAAGCCGTCCTTTTTTCTAATGATTCGATGGCAAAATCAGATTATTCCAAATACGTTAAGGAAATATGCTATTTCGAGGTTTTATCCACTAAAATCATCGCTCCAAACGCGCCTAAAAAAGCCACATACAGATTAGATGATGCAAATGACGGCTTATCAAACGGCAAAATCGAGCTGGTATTTGACGATATACCTGTTAACGAAGTCAAGATGTATTGGGCCAACAATCAAGGGATTCTCGAGGATTATACTGCCTTAAGAACGGAAAGAATTTACTCAAACCCTTTCACGATTACTTTAAATGACGACTCGATTATACCAAGCAACGCCACGAAACTTTTGATATATTCATGCAATTCTGCCGGAAACAGTTCTGACTGCTTTGAACTACTTCTTCCCGACGCTTCTCAAGACAGCGGATTTAAAAGCGGAAGCGAATACGAATCGGAATTCGAAGTCATCAGTGATATCCATATCGCATTAAAGGATAGCCATTTGGCTAGTAGTGATGCCAAAACGCTGCACACTGAGCATTTGAATGATTTCGTTTCGGATTTAGCTAATGTGAACGGCGATAAGAAAACGCCAGTCATTGTCGATGGCGATATCGCGAATTCTGGTTCTAAAGACGAATGGCAAAGCGCTGATTCCATATTGCGGGGCGGCTCTCTTATTAACTCTGTTTATTATTCGCTTGGAAACCATGACTTATATGGCGGCAATTACGCTGACCAAGTTCGATATTTCTACGAGTACGCCAAAGAAGACTCTGTTTATTACAAAATCAAGATTGACGGATATACGCATTTATTTCTCGGAAGCGAAAATAGCGAAAGCAGCGTTGATGCTTCCTTGTCCACCACGCAAATGAATTGGTTTAAGGAAAGAATGGACGAAGAAACATCAAACGATCCTTCTAAACCGGTATTCGTTCATTTGCACCAATCAATGTTTAATACCGTTGCGGGATCTCTTCCTGGACAAGGATGGAATGGCATTACAGAAGATGAAGCGTTCCGAGCAATCGTGTCGCAATATAAACAGATATTCTTATTTGATGGTCATAGTCATTGGACAATGAATAGCGATAGCAATCACTATAAGAAAGACTCATTTTTGCCAAATATCTTCAATACGGGTTCCGTTGCTTATCTATGGGATAGTTGCAATGTTCCTACTGGCGAATATTTAAAAGGGAGCCAAGGATATTATTTAAAAGTCATGGAAAATTGCGTGTATGTACTTGGCAGGGATTTCGAAAACAACAAATTCATTCCTAGCGCTTGCTATAGAATATATTTTTAAAAGGGGTAAACAATGAAAAAAATCAAAAAGAAAATTTTATTAGTCTGCTACGCCGGAATTTTCGGATCGACATTAATTGGATGTGGAAGCAATGATTCGTCTAGCAAAAAAGATAGTAGCAATTCTTCTAGCGAGGTTGAAATTTCTTCTTCAAGCAACAGTTCTTCCGAACAATCTTCTAGCTCTTCAAGAGAATATTCATCTAGCTCTTCAAGCGAATATTCATCTAGCTCTTCAAGCGAATATTCATCTAGTTCTTCAAGAGAATATTCATCTAGCTCTTCCAATGATTCAAGCTCGTCATCTTCGGAAACTTCTAATAGTTCTTCTAGCTCCTCTGATTCTAGTGAACAATCTTCTAGTTCCTCTACCCAAGAGCAATCGAGCAGCTCTTCAAGCTCTCCTAGCGATATTGAACCTACCGCTAAGATTGACATTTTAAGTTTTGACGCTACTGAAAAAATGCTTAGTTTATCGGCGTCTGCTTCTCAAAATAGCATAAAGATCGCTTTTAGCAGCGACAAAAAAGATGTCGGTGATGCGTATGTCGAAATCTATAAGCTTAAAGGCTATCAATATTTCAAAGAAGAAAAAGAAGAAACCTATTTTTACACCGGTGTCGCTACCGAATTCGTTGACATTTCTCCTGAATACAAATTATGTTCAGTGTCGTTAGGGTCCGATTACACAATTTCCATCAATCGTTATGAAGATGACGGATATGATAATCTGTATTCTAAGTATTATGTTGTCAGAAAAGGAAACATCATTAAGGATGGCGTTTTCGCATCGGATATTGATCCTTTGGTAAATGAAACGCCTAAACTTGATACCAAATCCAAAAAAGGACTTTTTGGGGAAGATTACGATGCGTACAAAGATTTAAATTGCTCAAATGTCGTTTTGAATTTTGACTTAACTGGGGCCATTTATCCTAACGAGATCGTTGATTCAGAAGGCAAAAGCCATGAATTGGATGCTCCCGATACTAAAGAGGCTTATTCTTTCATTTCGAACGGCAAAACTTATTACTTCAACAAAAGTCGCGTAGATTTATTTGAGAAGGAAACTAAAAAATACTACGCTCTCGGTGCAAATATCAGCACTGTTTTGCTCTCTTCAACTACCGACAACGAAGAAACATATCCTATAAAAATGACTTATGAAGGGTACACTGTTGATGGTAATCCTCAAATGGGTCAAAATACTTCCAACAAATGGGGTTTTGAATATTATGTGGCCTGTTTAGAATTCTTAAACTACAGGCATACGGTCAACAATTTTGAAAATGGCTATATCGGCAATTATGTTTTATGCAATGAAATAGATTTCCCATATTGTTTCTTCCAATCTACCGATGGCCCTGTTGCGTTGGATATTTATGCCGAAGAATATTCAAGATTAATGCGTTTGGCCAACTTAGCATCAAAAAAATATTATGATGGCACGACCGTTTCCGTCTCTTTAACTCATAACTGGGGGTCTTCTGAAAAAGGCTCGAAAGGCTATGCCTCTCTTGACCTTGTTGAATGGTTTAATAATAGAAGCAAAACCCAAGGAGATTATAACTGGGGGCTTGCGCCGCATTGCTATGGGCAAAGTTTGCCGCAAAATGAAATTTATAAGAATGATACTTATCCAGGATCGACTGAAGGAAGCAAATATTTCGGCCTTAATGGCTACCCAACAAATTCCGATGATCATAAAGCCACTTCGATGATTTCTTTCTCTAACCTCGAGGTTTTGGACATTTATCTCCACCAAGATAATCTTAAATGCAACGGTCAAGTAAGACCGGTTTATCTCACCGAATCTGGAATTTCCAGTCACGAGCTCCCTAGCTATGATCAAACTGCTCAAAGAAGAAGCCAAGCGGCAAATATTGCTTTGGCTTACTATAAAGTAT
>CAVAYV010000066.1:0-3909 GCA_963593015.1 bacterium
TCTCCTTCATCCCTATCTCTTTTTCCAGTTTCTCGAAAAGCTCATTCGGTGATAGTTCCATGGCTTCTTTACTTTTTGTTTTAGCCATATCTCAGTACACTCCTCCCGAAGGGCCTTCGTAACCGCCGGATGCGCTGATGGCCAAGGCTTTCGCGGTGGCGATCAGAGCGAGAGCAAGCTGGCGAACGATATCCGAAGCGCCAGCAGAAATAGTGACCACCGAGGAAACCGTCTCAGAAAGCAGATCGCAGCTGAAGCCGTACGCGTAACAGGAATCGACGTCGATGCCCGCGTTAGCCGCCTTCGATGCATCCACTTTCTCAATCACGTCGAGCGAATAAGGCTCATCGCTTCACTGCAGCTGGTAATATTCACAAGCGGGGAGGGCTCAGTAGCATCATAGGCATGTAAGACGCTTCATTGCTCTGATATAATATTCGCTTCACCTTGGCTGGCTTTCAGCGATGGGCACAGCAATCCGAGCATCGCGATGGCAGAAACTAGCATTTTCTTGAAATTCTTCATCATTTCTTAGCGACTCCTTAATTAGTTACAGGGTATCGTTTTTTGATATGGATACGGATATGAAAAATATCCTCAGATTGGATCGCGCTTTTCTTTTAAGATTTCTGGATTGATCTAGAGAATCTGCAAACACATTTGTCAATTGAAAAGATTCATTGGTCAGCGATTTCTCAAGACAGGAGATATCGGTTCAATGAAATTCTTTTCGATTATCACATTGCGAATTATAAATAAAATATCTAGGTCATTCCTTTTCGTAGCTGCACCCCATATGCCAATCGCCGTTTCCGCCAAATTCATAAGCCTTTCTCCCTTTAAATGCGTTTTTCAGCATTTTAGAGTCAAATTTTTGACAACTGTTTTTTGCAAATCACCATAATTAATGGGAGCTTTTTATCTTTTCGCAAAACAAAGCCAAACTTTTAAAAAGCAACGCTTAATTCGATCAATATTCATTTGTGGTTTTACAGTATTAGCCATCATCCATATACGAAAAAAGGTGAACTCTTTCAAATTCACCTTTTATATAGCAATCAAGCGTTTCGTTATAAGAACAAGCATCCAATAACCCAGTTCAATCATTTTCAAAAATGGTGGACCGCGTTGGCGACGTGGTCGAACCAATCCGTAAAAGCACCTTGAAAATCAAAGAACGTTCCAATAGCCCGTTTTCCTAGAACCAACCCTCTTTATAACGCCTTTGTTTTCTAAGGACTCCAGATGCCTATAGACGGTAGCAGGGGATTTTGAAACGCGTCCCGCGAGTTCCGATGTACTGCAATATTTATTCAGTTTCAATTCTTTGATTATCGTTTGGTCGAGCGCATCCAGGGGCACGCCCGCGTATGCGCTAGCCCAATCAACTTTCCTGTCAAAAACGAAGGTAAACCCAAATTTGTCGTTCTGATATCTGTATCCGACGCCGTCTTTCGAGCATAGATCAAAGGTTCTATCAAACCCCGTGCCAAAGGAATCGATGTACCCGCACTTGAATAAGACGGAGGCGATGAGGACGTTCCTTATCTTGCTCCCGACGTATCCGGAAGCGAATTTTGCCGGATCGATGTCTTCAAATATACCCCCGGGGTTATAGACCTTTAAGAAGGAGCGATAAATCGTGTATTGATTGAAGTCGCCCTCAATCGCGTATGAGCAGTGGGCGAAAGAGTTGACGACTATCTCACGGATCGCCCTGATGGGTATTTCAGGCACGTCCTCCCTTTGAATGCCGACGATGTTGGATTTGAAGGAGATCCCATTGCCGATGAAAGCCATGACTTCCGCAATGCACTCAAAGATATTTCCTTTGAATTCCTTGATTTGGCCGAATTCTGTCCTGCTGTCCGTTGGGAAAGAGGCCTCTTTGATGGTCAAAGGTCCATTCGATCCGAACAAATACCATCCAGCATTATTCAAATGCCCATTCTCAGTAAGCAGCCCAAACCTCGTCAAAGCATCGGTGGCATTCTTATAAACGTAGTCAAGCCTGCCTTTGTCATTCGCATCTCTTACGCATCCGATGAGTATTTCCTCTTTGATGTCATCAGCGCCATAAGGCGTCTCCGTGTTTTCCCATTTTGAATAATTTGGCTCCTTAGCCTCAAAGAAATCCTTGAGTTGGTTCGCGTCCATAATGATGTCGGCGTCATTGACTCGGATGTAGTATCTGCCATAGGCCGAATATGGAGTATCGTGGCCTTTGACGACCACGCGAATCACTTTTTTTCCTTCCAGATCAGCGGGAAGAACAGAAATCTTGTTAGGCAACGGCTTCAAATGGTTCTGTATCTCATGGGTAACGTCGGCAAGAATCTTCTTGCCCGTCATCAAGCCAAAGACTTTGCCGTCGTCGTTGATACCGAAATAAAGCTCGCCATAGCCTCCTTTGTTCAACATCGCGCTTAGCGAGATGATCCCCTCTTTTTCCTGTGCCAGGGACTTCTTCAGCTCTAGAGATTCGTTTTCTATCATATTAAACATCTTCTGCTTTATCTTATCATTTATCTTATCATTTTTAAATAATTTTATCGCATTTTTCTAAAAAGCATCGTTTTCATGCGTCTTTTTATTTTATCATTTCTCCGGCACGAAGAGATTCTGTGACAATGGTAAAAACTTCTTTATGAAAACAGGAGGCAGCAGAAAGAGGAGAGGAGATAAGCAATCACGCCTGAGGCGTTCGCATCAAAACCAACGCAAAAATAAGTAGCGGAATGAAATCAGCGTGCCTTGGAACGCTCAGAGAAAAAACAAAAAAGGCAGACCCTTTCGAATCTGCCTGATATACGGTCAACGCTTGAGAATATCTCTCGCATCTAACCTTATTCCGAACGTTCCGTTATAGAGATACATCTCCAATAACCCGGCTCGGTCGTCGTCCAATATGGTGGACCGCGTTGGCAACGTGGTCGAACCACAGAAATGCTTCAGCAACGGCTTTTAAAGAGATTTTTCTCGGCTCCCCAACGGTTCTAGGCAACATTCCATTGTGACATTCATTGTGACATTCATTGTGACATTTGATAGAATTTCTCAAAAAGGGGGAATTGCTATGAATCTTGGAAAAGAAAGCGAGACAAAAGAATTCAAAGAGACAACCGCCGAATTGGAAGAAGCGCTTATCGACATGACCGCGATGCTGAATAAGCATGGGCATGGGGAACTTTACATTGGCGTTAAAAACAACGGCGACGTATGCGGCTTTCAAATTGGCGAATCGACCTCTAGGGACGTAGAGAGAAAGATCTTTGAGACCATAAAGCCCTCTTTGCACCCAACAATCACCGAGGAAACCGAGGAAGGGAAAAAATACATCAAAGTCGTTTTCTCAGGCATTTCAAAGCCTTATTGCTGCAGCGGCAAATACTATATCAGGGTTAGCGACGTGAGCCGTGAGCTTTCCCCTCTTGAGCTTACGGCCCTAATTCTCAACTCCAATTACCAGAAATGGGAGAAGATGATTTCCTCTTCGACTTTGGATGACGCCGATGAAAATGCACTCCGCGAATTCCTGGCTAAAGCCATTGAAGCCAAAAGAATGGGAGAGGAAAAATACGATCGCGATGCGCTGCTGAACAAACTGGGACTCGTCTTCGAGGATGGACTCCACTTGAACAACGCAGGGAGGGCCCTCTTCTCGAAATCCGGCCCCATCAAGCTCAAGATGGCGGTCTTTGCGACGAATGAGAAGCAAACATTCTTGGACATCAACGAGCGGCAAGGGAACATATTCTCCCTCATCGATGAGGCTGAGGCCTATGTCAAAAAGAATATTAGATGGGGTGCGAGCATCGTCGATTTCGAGCGCATAGAGACCCCTGAAATCCCGGTAGAGGCCCTACGGGAAATCATCATTAATTCTTTCGCACACGCGAACTATATCGG
>CAVAYV010000067.1:0-3495 GCA_963593015.1 bacterium
GGGGAAGCGTCAAAATTGATTTTGAATGTTCTAATGGGGGAAGAAGGCAAATAAGTTTGATATTCTTCTTTGTCGATAATGACAGAGATATTGCCACCATTCCTTCGCCCCTTTATATGGCTCGGCCATCTCGGAGACGGAGGCAACTAGTCTTCCGTTGAATTCTTTATTTTCCATGTTTTTCGTCTCAGCGTTGGCCGTTTTGCTCTCTCGCCAAGGATGTGCCATCGTACATTTTTCTCGTCTCTTTTAGGAAATAAGGCTTCAAGTCCTCTATCTTTCCGTCGAAATAGGCGTGTTCAAACACCCCAATGAATAGGGTGGCCTTGGCGACTTCGTCGTTTGAGGACGCCATATCCTCCAGCCACAGGGCGACTTCCAAAAGCGTCTTTTCGTCCTTCTTCTCAAGGGCCTTGTAAATAAGAGGCATGAGATAGTCCTCGACGACGATCGTCGTGCCCGGCTCCTCTTCGCCCCAGGCTTCCTTTGCAAGGCGATAAGGCTCGGCCATCTCGGGGATGGAGGCAACTAGTCTTCCGTTGAATTCTTTATTTTCCATGTTTTTTCTCCCAATACTTAATCGCTTCAATAAGCTTGTCTCTTTGTTTGATTAGTTCTTCTTCGTCTCCCTTCACCAATCCGCGGGCGATGCTGTTGTTGATTTCCTTTGCTCTGTCTGTGGCTTTTTGATAATGGCTAGTATCGCCCGGCTTGACTCCGGTGTCGGCCTCATGGATGAGGGCGTCCGCGGTTCCCCCGTCGCCGATAGAGGCGGTCGGCCTATAAAGCTCGTTGATGATTCTTTTGCCCTTTCCGGTCTTCATTTTGGACAATAGCTTCCCTCGCTGGGAGTTTGTTTCCTTAGAAAGGCGCTTCTCCGCCGCGAGCTCATCGAGCCTCGCCCCTTCCTGCTCCAGAGACGTCTGAGGGCTCCCGCCCGTCCCTTTCCCTTGGCCGCTGTCATCGTTTCTCATGGCGCTCCTCCATGTGCCTCTTGTTTCTTTGTTTGAGGCTGTTGTCGGGGATGATGACTTTGATGCCGGCTTCGGTGGCGGGCTCGAACGCTTTCAGCGTTTTCGTTTCGTCACCGCACACGTCGTATACGACGATGGCCTTCAAGCGCAATTTCTTGACGATTTCCTTGATCGTGAGGCATAGGATCTTGTATTCCTTCGGGTCCGCGATGTGGCCCTTGGTGGATATGGCTATTACCTCGCAGTCTTCAAGGCCGTCGAGATAGCAATCGAGCGTGTCCAGCGACGGAAAGGTGAGAAGAGGGATCGAGACTGCCTTCAGCTCCTTGCAAAAACCACAAAGTGGCGAGCCTAGACCGCTTGATTCTGTAAAGGTTTTCAACCTGGTCGATGTCGCCGAGCAAGGAGCAATCCGGCCCGATGAAGAACTTGACCCCGGCGAACCTCTCCTTGAATTTGGCGAGATCGGCCTCGTTGTTGTAATAGATCGCGTTGCAGAGGCCGTGCTGGCCGTCGAAGAAGCAGTCGAACTCGAAGAACCCCACGGCGGTCAGCGACGTTTTCCTGTAATCCTTGGGATCGCCGTACAAAGCGATGTAATCGGGGAAGACGTCTGTGCTGCAATAAACGGAGGGAAGATCGAAGCGGCCCGAGTAATGGGTTCTGTTCGTCAGGTCGAGGTATTTCAGGTTGAGGAGCTTTTTGAGGTCAAGCTCCTCGCGAACCTCCGATCCGTCTGCGGACCGGGATTTTTTAAATTTCTTCATAGTTATAGATATCCTTCAAAAGTTGAATGCTTTTGGCCCGATAGCTATAATCTATTTTGCGACGGGGGATTAAGCCTCGGACCGAACCGCGACGTTTGCCGACGCCGCGGTTTTTTCGACGAAAATAATGGTCATTCCAGTTTTTTCTCGTTCAGAAAAGAGAAGTCATAGTACTTCACCAAGCTTTTATGAATGCAATGGATGCTCGGATCTTCTTTGGCCAGCCAGCCGACGACGATGCATGGGTCCACGCCGACCGCTTTTGCAAAATTGGTGATTCCTTTCGACGTGTGGTGCTTCGAAAATCCTGAGAACCGCTTCCACGACTTCGGATCGATGAGCATCGATTTGCCGATGTCGTTCGCCTCGCGCTCGATCGGGCTTTCCATGTTGTCATCGCTAGAGAGCATAAGATTCCGGGTGTGGCGCATAAGGACGTGCGCGGCTTCATGCACGAAGGAAAACCAGAACACATCAGCGCTTTTCCCCCGATTCGAAAGGGCGATGACTGGCGATTTGCCCCCATCGTCCCCTCCGATCCAGCACGAGGCGCCGAAAATCCCGGTGCTCTTTAAATACGGCACATAGACCAAAGACACCCCTGATTCGCTGAGACGTTTCTTCAGAAGCGGGAAGAATTCCTCCGGGGTTTTATTCGTCAAGGGACGGATGCCCTTAAGCTCCTCAAGGAACAAAGCCTCGTCATATGGCCGATG
Organism: bacterium; assembly: GCA_963593015.1. Taxonomy (GTDB): domain Bacteria; phylum Bacillota_I; class Bacilli_A; order RFN20; family CAG-826; genus UBA4951. The sequence continues at coordinate 2,458 of CAVAYV010000067.1, forward strand.
GCGTACCGCCTTTGCCTGCTTGACGGCGACGCTCAACCACACGTTCTGAAGGAAAACATCTGCTTTCTTCTCCCCGTTGAGCTCTTTATATAGGACAAACAGGTTTTCGTTCTGCAAATTAGAAATCATAGAAGCCTGGAGGGCCACCCGGGCCTGGCGGACGAATTCGTATTTATCGCAGCCTTTCATTTTTGGCAGATATAAGTCGCGCCACTTAGAATCGATGGTTTTGAGCAAAGAGTAGTCGGCATCAATGCGGCTTTGCGTTTCTTCTTCTTTCTTCCGCTGAGAGTAGATCGTCTGGAGATTGATCCAGAACTGGACGCTTTGACCAAAGAAATCGGCCAAGCGAATCGCGATGTCCAAAGTGATGTTCGCCTCGCAAGAGAGCAAAAGGCTTAGTTGCTTTTCGAGGATGCCAGTCCGCTTTGAGAATTCCCTCACGCTGATGTGTAGGGAATTCAATTCCTCTCGCAGAATTTCACCTGGGTGTATTGCCTTATTGTCCATTTTTCCTTGCTCCTTCCACCATAAGTTCCTCTTGATGAGGATTGGAAATGCATTGTCTAAATAACACAACCATCTCCACGCCGTAATTTTCAAAGCAGCCCACTATATACTCATTTTCGCCATCCGCTTTTCGTAAGCCCAAAAACGATAGGGCACACAAATCGCGGTGACTGATGGCTCCATCTGTGACGCACAAAAACAAACGGTACTCCTTTGGAATTCCGCAATCGCCCCAAAATGATGGTTTCTCGATCTTTAGGCGAAGTTTTTGGGATGAGAACGTGATACTCATGCCTATATTCTAACTTTCCCTTTTGGTAAGTCAAATATGTTTTCTGGCTTTTTGAAATTGGTTGGTATTTTGCTCGTGCGAAATGAATAACCATTACCGTTTCAAGTTCTACTAGAGGGTCTTTCTCTAAAAAACGGCAATCAACTTTAAACGTCAGATTTTTGAGCAGACCACGCTTAGAGACGTGGAAGGCGTCGTGAATGGAGTTCGTATAGAAACTCTACTCCCCCGGGAGT
>CAVAYV010000068.1:0-3234 GCA_963593015.1 bacterium
AGATAATAATGCATATAGATTTAAATGCATTTTTCGCAACATGTGAGGAAATCAAAGATCCAACACTAGTCGATAAACCGGTAATTATATGTTCAGAGACAGCAAGAGGCGTCGTTTCAACAGCGTCTTATAAAGCTAGAGAATATGGCGTTCATTCTGCAATGCCATATTTCGAGGCAAAAAGACTTTGTCCAAATGGATTATTCATAAAACCAGATTTTGGCTATTATGAGATGATGTCTCGTTCATTTTTTTCTTTTTTGAGAAGATATTCTTTAATCATTGAAGAAGCATCCATCGATGAGGGATATGTCGATATGAGCGAAGCGTGCAAGGGAATCGCTAATCCTGAATTGTATTTCCAAAATATCATGGACACGTTAAAAAAAGAAATAGGCTTAAAATGCTCGATTGGCGTGGCCCCCACCAAATTTTTAGCTAAAATGGCAAGCGATATGAAAAAGCCAATGGGCATTACATTCATTTATCGAAAAAATCTTAAGGAAACACTTTATCCTCTTCCGATTGAGTCTTTTTTTGGGATTGGTAGGAAAACCTCTGCAAAATTATATGAAATGGGAATCAAAAAAATTGGTGATTTAAAAGAAAGAATAGATTCCGACGACGAACGAATCAAAAAACTTTTCGGAAAATCGTACACAAATATCAAAGCAGAGATAAATGGTTATGGGGATGATGTCGTTGATCCAACGCCGTACAACCCTAAATCTTTAGGGCATAGCGAGACTTTCTCATATGATACGAACGATGAATACATAATCGAAAATAAGATTAAAGAACTTTCTTTTGAAGTATCTGAAGGCATCAAAAGAGATAAAAAGAAAGGGAAAACTGTCGTTTTAACCGTTAAAGATGCGGATTTTAAAAATCACAATAAATCGATTTCACTATCCGAAGGAATTGATGACGGCAATGAAATTTCTTACAACGCAATAAAACTCTACGAACAAAATTATCTTGGAATGCTCATTCGTCTTGTTGGCGTTACAATTCAGTCTCTATACGATCCGCAAGATGAAATAACCCAGATGAATTTTTGGAATTTTTCCGAATATGAAAAAATGGATAAAACGAAACTTTTAGTTAATGAACTCAATAGAAAAATGAAAAAACCAGTTCTGAAGATGGCGAACGAGGTAAAGAAAAAAGATGGACATAAATGAATCTTTGAATCTGTTTATAAAATATTTAAGGACGGAACGTGGAGTCAGCGAGATAACAGTAAAAAATTACCGAGAAGACTTTAAAATTTTCTTAGATAATTTTCCAAGCGTTAAAGACACATCAGATCTTGATATAAATATGCTTCCTGAATTTGTAATCAAACAAGACGAAATGTCTAGATCATCAGCAACCATTCTAAGACGATTTAGTTTTTTGAAGAATTACCTTTCATTTTTGCAAGATGAAGGATATTTTGAAGGGGAATTACCCCAGGTAGACAAGCCAAAATCGTCAAAAAGACTGCCTTTTGTCCTTTCATCTGAAGAAGTCGATGATTTGCTTGATGCTCCGGATATAACAAAAGATAACGGAATGCGCGATAAAGCAATGCTTGAAGTCATGTATGCTACAGGTTTGCGCGTTTCGGAACTTTTATCATTGGAATTTAAAAATGTTAACATGCAAAACGGTTTAATCAAAGTTTATGGAAAGGGCAATAAGGAAAGAACCGTGCCGATATCCGATTTTGCCATGGAATACCTTAGAAAATACATTGATGGGCCAAGAAAAAGAAATATCGGTGCCAAGAAATCACAAATAATTTTCCTTAATAGAGAGGGGAAGGAAATTTCAAGAAACTATTTTTTCATGCAAATAAAAAGATATGCTGAGCAAAAAGGCATAGACAGTTCTGTCTCTCCCCATACATTAAGACATTGTTTCGCAACGCACTTATTGGAAAATGGCGCTTCTTTAAGAGCTGTGCAAGAAATGCTCGGGCACGCTAACGTTGCAACTACTCAAATATATACGGAGGTTTCCAGCAAGAGGATTATGTCTGCATATGATTTGTATGCATCCAGAAAATAAAATATAATCAATTGTTAGAGAAGAAACTATCTTTATTAATAAGGAGACATAAAATGAAATTCAAAAGAATATTCTTGATTGTTGCTGATAGTGCCGGAGTTGGCGAAGAGCCAGATGCCGATAAATTTGGCGATGTTGGTTCTAACACTTGGGCACATGCTGCAGAATCAATCGGCGGGCTTAACGTTCCCAACATGGAGAGTTTTGGCATCGGAGAACTCGATAATATTATGGGTGTAAAATCGGTAAAAAATCACCGAAATAGTTATGCGCTTCGTTGCCGTGAAGCTTCGAATGGCAAAGACACTTTAACAGGCCACTGGGAAATGATGGGAATTTTGACAAAAGAACCTTTTAAAACCTTTACGGAAACTGGATTTCCTAAGGAATTAATCGATGAATTAGAAGAAAAGACAGGACATAAAATAATCGGCAATTACGCATCAAGCGGTACTGAAATACTCAAAGTTCTTGGAGAAGAACAAATGAGGGATAATTCACTGATAGTTTACACGTCATCAGATTCCGTATTGCAAATCGCCGCGCACGAAGAAACGACTGGAGTTAAAGAGCTTTATCGTTGTTGCGAAATCGCCCGCGAAATATGTCTTCGACCGGAATATCGTGTTGGCAGGATAATCGCTAGACCGTTTATCGGAACAAATAAAGATAACTTTAAGAGAACGGCCAATCGTCATGATTATGCGTTGCAGCCTCCTCATAAAACTGACATGGAAATCCTAAAAGACCATGGTTTCATGACTAGCTGCGTTGGCAAAATCTCTGACATATTCGATATGGCTGGCGTTACGAAAACCGTACATACCATTTCAAACATGGATGGAATGGATAAAACGATTGATCAAGTCAAAGATGAAAATTGGTCTGGGCTATGTTTCGTTAATCTCGTAGAATTCGATTCGGAATATGGACATAGAAGAAATGCACCGGGCTACGCGAGAGCTTTGGAAGATTTAGATAAACGAATCGGCGAAATGATAAGTGTTATGCATGAAGATGATTTGTTGATGATTACCGCCGATCATGGAAATGATCCAACATTCAAAGGAACGGACCACACAAGAGAAAAAATACCATTATTGGTTTATTCGCCAAGCATTAAAAATGGCAGGTATTTAGAAGAAAGAGAAACGTTCTCTGATATAGGTGCAACAATAC
>CAVAYV010000069.1:0-2965 GCA_963593015.1 bacterium
ATATATATCTAGGGTATTGATGCCAGAAGGCGTTGGGCAGTTTTCCTACGCAAATACAATCACAATTTATTTTACTTTATTTATTGAATTTGGTTTTTGCAATTATGGAACCAAAGAAATATCAATACATCGCGAAAGCAAAGAGGAATACTCAAAAACTTTTTGGTCCATCTTTTGCTCGAGAATTTTGCTAACGACGATCGCTCTTATCGTTTATTCCTCATTGGTTTTTGGGAACGCTCTTTCGTCTGTTGCCTCAACTTTAATTTTCGTTTGTTTATTTCCAACGATTATCGCCTCTCTTTTCAACATCGATTTCCTATTCCAAGGGCTAGAGCGTTTCAAGACCTTAAGTTTTATCTTGTCATTTTGCCGCTTATGTTCTATTGTGGCGGTATTTCTTTTTGTAAAAAGTCCTGATGATTTATATGTTTATTGTTTGATTTCCAGCGGCGTTTCTTTTTCAAATGTCTTATTACAGTGGTGTTTTGCAAGGAAATTGATAACTAAACCACATATCAAAGACATCTCAATTTGGAAGTCTTTAAGAAGATCCGTTGTCTATTTTATCCCGACTGTAGCAATCTCAATTTATACCATGCTTGATAAAACGATGATCGCATCAATCGCTGGAAATACGGAAAATGGTTATTACGAACAGGCAAGCAAAATAACAAGTGTTGCAACAAATCTGATTTTTGCAATTTATCCGGTGATTCTTTCAAGAATTTCATTTTTGACAAGTCAAAAAGACAAAAAAGCGATAGACCAAAAATTCGTGCAGTTAGCGCAAATCCAAGGATTGCTCGCTTTTCCTTCGATATTAGGAATCTATGCAGTGGGGCAATATTTCGTCCCGGCATTCTTTGGTGAATCGTTCACGCCTTCGATCCAAATTTTATATTGGATCACCCCTGTTATATTCATCGGAAGCATATCAGGTGCTATGCAAAGCGCCTATTACATACCAAATGGCAAATTAAGGACGATGACGGTCATTTACTTTATAGGCGCATTTACTAACTTCGGATTAAATTTCTTTTTCATCAAAAAATGGGGCGCGGTAGGAGCTGCCATAACGACCTTGATTTCTGAATCAATCATATCGTTATTGATGATATTATTAGCGCATAAAGAAATTCCCTATAGAGCAATATTAAAAGCCTACATAAAGCCTTTTATCGCGGCGGCAATTATGTTTTTAGTGATTTTCGTCCTAAATTATTGTTGCTTAAGCAAAACAAGCTTGAGCAATGTCTATCTAACACTAATTGAGATTGCAATTGGAATTCTGGCCTACGGAATATGCGTTGTGCTTTTAAAAGAACCAATGGTTTGCTCAACATTAAAAACAATAAAAACAAAGTTATTAAAGAAAGCCGATTAGCTTAAAGACGTAAAATTGCTTTGTTATTGACTAAATAAACTAAAAACGTCTATGCGTTTATTTGCGTAGACGTTTTTTATTTATTCTGCAGCTGCAACGATTTTTATATCAACTTGCTCGGCAATATGGTAGCCATCGCCAGTATTATCAAAGAGGATAATCTTGTAATCTCCAATAGGCAAATCAAAGACGGACGTATCGCCACCTCTGACATTGATGTTACTAGAAGAATCTGTTTTGATGTTGTATGTGCCACCAGAGACATGATTACTATCTATGACATAGTACCAATATAGCGATGTGACAGTGCCTTCGCCTGTACCGACAACATCATCTTTCAAGTAAATTGCAACCCAGTATCCGCTTTCACCGCGGGCAGTGACCATTATATCTTCGCCCACAGTGTAAGTCGTTTTATTCGTAATTAGGTTTTTGCTGTCACTTGGTAGCACCGTTAGCAAGGCGTATCTTCTTTCAATTTCAATGCCGTCTTTTTCAAAGATAGCAATAGCATTGGTTTTTCCTTCGCCATTTAAGGTGTTGTTTTCATATCTCACGGTGACGCCATCTGGAAGAGTTCCTTCAATTTCTAATGAAATTTCAGACCCCTCGTATTTCACTTCTTTGTCTTTAAAGCTGATAGCGGACAAATCTTCAAGGCCACTTGTCCTGCCATCTCCTAAGATTTCGATATAAATGACATCTTCAGGGTCATAGTTATAGCCGCTATCTTTGAAGTAAACTATCTTATAAGAGCCTTTGGGCAAACCACCTCTTAAATTATCAGTTCCTTCTTGGATACATTTTGTTCGTGAATATGTATCGGCGATCGTATTGTCATAGTACCAATATTGTGATGGGTCCGGCCCGATTACAGCATCTTTCTTATAAATAGCCACCCAAGAGCTGCTATTGCCGCTTCCAAGTGAATAATTTGGATCACATTTAGAAGTGGTTACAAAGATATTCTCGTTAAGGTTGTAGGTATCTTTGTTGGCACTAATGTGTTTGACGCTTATCGTGGCCTTTCTCTTGCCGACAGTCTCACCATCTTTCGTGAAGGTTGCAATTGCTTCTTGCGAACCAAAGTCGGTGCGAGTGTTATTTTCATAAGAAACGGTAATTCCTTCATTCAAGGTTCCGCTATAAGTGATGGCGTGTTCTTGACCGTCGTATAAGAAATTCTGACTTAAGAATTTAACGTCGCCTAAATCAATCTTGTCTTCGAATTCAAGAACCTCATCGCATTCCGCAGCTTTCGGGGTAGCCTTATCCCAGTCGAAGTTAGAGAAATCATAGCTGGAGTCAAAGATATTAAGCATTTGCTGATAAGAGGAGATAGTTCCTTTATCATGGAACACATTGTCTGTGTCATAATAGCAAAGCTGATCCAAATATTGATTGGCAACCTTTTGGCTATATTGAGTATCGATATATTTCCAAAGTTCGTAAGATTGTTTCTTATTATTGTCAGTGTCCATCAATCCGAAGAAGGCACCAGCGACCGTTTCAACACTATGATCTACTGGTCGATAATAAGAGAATGTTTTAATCGATTCCAATTGAGATACTTTATAG
>CAVAYV010000070.1:0-15852 GCA_963593015.1 bacterium
AGCTTGCAGCTAAACGTTCGCCTTTGACTCTCTTCTTTAAGGTTGTGCCATTGTTGTGCAGACCTTTTGTTTCTTCATTACTGGCATATAAAGCTGGGGAAGGAACTAAAAGCTTATGAATGATTAATTCTCTTCCCATCGCATCTTTGCTTTCTTTAAGGGCTTTATAAGTTTGTTGGCAATATTCATACTGGGGGTCGTTTTTATCTTCGCTCCAAGCCATCGCAACTTCTCCAGGCTTAATAAAGGCCACCATATTGTCGATATGCTCATCCGTCTCATCGTTATAAATGCCATGTGGCACCCAAATGACTTTATCGACATTAAGGTATTCCTTTAAAACTTCTTCTATTTCAACTTTATTAAGATTTGGATTCCTGCCTTTAGAAAGCAAACACGCTTCCGTGGTAATCAAAGTCCCTTCGCCATCGGTAGCGATGCTTCCGCCTTCTAAAACAAAATCAGGAAGATAATAAGAGACCATCTTCAAACGTTTGCTTATGAGTGAACCAAGTTTGTCATCATCTTTGTAGTTTTTGTATAGCCCATCGTAATCGCCGCCCCAAGCATTGAAGCGAAAATCAACGCTGCGAAGATTATTGGATTCCTTGCTTGTCAAAAACAAAGGCATATTGTCTCTGGCCCAAGAATCGTTATAACGGACTGAAAAAGGCTTAACGTTTGGCATTTTCTCTAAAATCGGAACCATCGATTTATAAATACGCGGATGAATTCCAACCCACACTTCTTCGTGCTCGCTTATTGCTGATATGACATTCAAGAATTCTTTCGTGGCAGGTTTAGCCTTCTCTCTCCAAGTATCGGCTCTCATAGGAAGGAGGATCAAAGTGGATTTATGTTTCAATCCTTCGAATGGCAAATGGTATCCATCGCCATTCGGCGTGGTGATTTTGTTTTCAAAATAGTCACGAAGCCTTCTTTCGTAAAGGTAGAACTTTCTCCAAGTATCCGTATCGACAACTTCAAAACCATTTGAATGATTGCTTAAAAGGGTCAGACCTTTCTTTTGAATCCCTTTGACGCGATTAATCAACTCTTTATTCCATACTTCCCCAGGTGTAATTAGTGGTATTCCCGGAGGATACATCATCACTTGCTCACGGCTAATTTTGCCATCGCACTCTTCTAAAGGAAGGATCTTTTCAGGCGCAGAATAAGCAATGCGAGGACGCAATAATTGAAATGGGAAATTACTATCGAAATGGTGGTCCTCATATCGGATGTCTTTATGGAAGTGGTCTTTAGAGATGTCTTTTAAAGCGGCAATCAAATTATCAATATGTTCTTTTTTAGTGCCGATTGACAAGATCCCCAAAACTGCGAAAGGTTCGCCGAGTTCCATTTGAATATCATATTTCTTTTTCAAAAGGCGATATAAGGCAAAGCCATCCAAATCCAAATGATCAAATCCGATTACCAATTTCGTTTCATCAAAGTCATAAGAACCATGGGCTAAGAAGTGTTCTCTTCCTTCCACGACAAATCCAGGAATATCCTTGATCTTTTTGTGAGCATAATCCGCCAAGGAGTAAGTTTCTTCCATCGCTTTGCTTCCTTCTTTGGAAGCCATAAAGCTCCTTGCGGCATCAAGAGAGCAAATGAGAGCGGGGTTAGGTGAGGTGGAATTAATGATGTTGATATTTTTCTGAATGTCTTCGCGAGTGAACATGCTTCCTTTAAGCAAAAGAACGCTACTTTGCGTTAAGGAACCAACTGTTTTATGAAAAGAAGCCGCAGATAAATCCGCGCCTGCTTCCATCGCACTGACAGGGTGTTTTTTGGTATTGAAATAATAATGAGCACCATGAGCTTCGTCGACTAAAACCGCCATCTTATGCTCGTGGGCCAAACTAACTAATGCTTTCAAGTCGCAAACCGAACCAAAATAAGTTGGATTTATGACAAAGATTGCTTTCGCTGATGGATTCCGAATAATGGCTTTTCGCCAAGATTCCAAAGTAGGATGGTTGGCGATTTCCAAATCATTATCGATTTCAGGCATGACGTAAACTGGGATTGCTCCAGACAAAATCAAAGCATTGACCACGGATTTGTGGACATTTCGCGGCAAAATGATTTTTTCTCCAGCTTTGCAAGCGCTCATAATCATAGCCACGATGCCAGAGCTTGTGCCATCAATTAAGAAAAAGCCTTCATCGGCTCCGCTGGCTTCAGCAAGCAATTTCTCTGCTTCTAAAATAACGCCATGCGGCTTAGCTAAATTATCTAAGCCGATTGGGGCATTTATATCCGCGCGATAAACTTTTTGCCCTAGTAATTCGGTAGCTTTGTTTTTCACATTGCCCATATGATGCCCAGGGACATCGAAAGGAGTCACATCTTCTTGGATGTATTCGCTCACCGCATCCACAAAAGGGGTTTTGCTTTGGTCTAACTTGCTCATAATTAGGATATGATACTAGCCTTTCATTATAAAAAAAGAAGCAATTCTTAGATTAATCCATAATGCAATAAGGCGTAATATACCCCATCGTCCCAAACGTCTTTAGTGACAAAGCTCGCTACCTTTTTGACTTCATCTTTGCCATTGTTCATGCAGACGAACGTTTTGACCTGCTCCGCCATAGTGATATCTTGAATATCGTCGCCAAAGGCAATCGCATCATCTTCTTTCAAATTAAAATGCTCCAAGATCACGTTAATGCCATCGCCCTTCCGATGCGGCTCGCCGCTGATGTCGCAGGCAACTGGGGCGTAACGGAAGAAACAAAAAGTTGGAAATTCCTTTTGAAATATCGCATCTTCGGATTCGGCGGCGAATAAATTTAACCCTGTAACTTCTTCCCCTTTATATTCTTCGACTGGCGGAATTTTCTCAATGAAAATTTGATAATAGGCTTCGGATTCTTTGGTTTGCGGAAAAGCAAGAATACGAGAAGTTGGCATAACAATCTCACAAGTCAGGTTTCTTTCTTTCACTAAAGCCAAAAATCTTTTTACTTCTTTCGCGTCAATTAAAGTCTTTCTTAAAAATTCGCCATCGGCATAGGCGCATGCCCCGGCGCTAGAAATGAACCCATCCCAGTCAATGCCTAAATCAAATAAACCAAAAAGCTTCATCGACTCATATGATCTTGCTGTGCAAAGAACCACTTTGACGCCCTTCTTTTTCAATTCCTTAATGGCTTCGATAGACTTAAAAGACCAACGATGGTTTTGATGGTCATATAAGGTCCAATCAACATCGAAGAAAGCAATTTTAATTTCGTTATTCATAGGGTTGATTATATATGCAAATTATCTTTAAAAGAAAGAAAATATCTAATCTTTGAATCTATTATCAAAGCAAGAATAAATCGCATCATTAATCTTTTTCAATTCATCGGATTCAATCTTGGTTCTTTCGCGGTCATAGGTCAATAAACCATTGATTTCTCCTTCAACGTCACTAAGCTGAGTATAAACGCTTCCGCATAATCCCTCTTTTGTAATTAAAGGAATTAGCCATTTTAAATATGTTTTCTTGTAATAAGAAAGCAGATCTTCTTGGCTCTCAATGCGTTTATAGCCAAAAGTCTTTTTGGCGTATGTATGATCAGAAAACGAATAGCTATAACCACCGAACTCGCTTAAGAAAAGCACCCTATCTTTTTTGTTTTTCATTCTCGGTTTACGGAAATAGATATGTTTGCTATCGATATCCCCTGCCCCTTCATCAAACCAGCCAGAGGTAGAATCGATGATTTTATGCGTGTAATCAAGCTCTTTTAATTTCTTAGTCAATCTAGTCGCGTCGAATTGGCCCCAGCCTTCATTGAAAAGGCACCATAAGCACGTAGAAACGCTATTTTTGAAATGGTCTACGTAAAGAGGCATCTCTTTCTCAAAAATCTCTTTTGAAAGTTTTTCTTTTCGGAAATGGGTTTTGTTCTTTTTGCCCTTAGTTAAACCAATAGTAGGCAAAGCCCCCAATCTAAAAACATCATATTTATCAAAAGTGGAGACAAAATCTTGCATGACGATGATGCCGTACTTATCGCAAAGATAGTACCAGCGCGGCCCTTCGACTTTAATATGCTTCCTTAGAAAATTAAAACCCGATTCCTTCACGAACTTTATTTCTTTTTCTAATGATTCATAGCATAAAGGAGTCATCCCGCTTCTATGGGAGAAATAGCCTTGGTCCAAAAGTCCATTTAGATAAATCGGCTTATCATTGAGATAAAATAGCTTAAACCCATCATTCTCTTTAACTTCGAATTTCTTAACTCCAAAATAACTAAAGACGGCGTCTTCATCGGTCTCTATTTTTAAATCATAAAGATTTGGCGAGGCATCACTCCAAGGATGGAAATTGTCTTTCAAATCAAAAACAACTTCATTCCCTTTTTTGGTTTCAATCAATTCATTCGAGAAATAAAGGGATATTTTTGGCTCTATATCAGAAACCACTTTTATTGAGACTTCTTTTTTGCCGTAATTAGGAATAATCAAAAAATCATCAATTAAACTGGTTTTTGAAAGGATTTCAAAATATGCATTGCCCCATATGCCGCTTGTCGGGGTATAGAAAATACCACCCGGGTGATTCGTTTGTTTGCCTTTTGCAAAGATATTTGAATCAGAATCATCTCTGATTGTTAAATCTAAAACATCGCCGCTTTTAGGATCATCGACATCAATAAAAAACGGGAAATATCCACCTTGGTGAAGAAGCACTTCTTTTTGGTTATAAAAGACAATTGCCTCTTGATCGACCGCGTCAAAATGAATTCGAACCTTCTTCGAAGAAGTAGATTTTGGGTATTTTAAAGTCAAATGATAATGAAGATAGTCGTCTTTAGTCACTTTTCGATTAATCCCGCTTTCGGGGGTTTCCACGCTAAAAGGAACTTTGATCTTCTTAGTAAAAACGTTCGGTATAGCAAACGACCTATCAATTTCGAATTCCCACGTTCCATTTAATGAATAAGTCTCATCACGATGAAACATCGGATTAAAAGGCATCTTTTCTTTTATCGGTTCCATGTAATTATTTTAGTGAAAAATATAAAAATAGTGAAAGAATATTGTACGAGGTTAGCTATGCATAACTTAAAAGATATCCAAAGTAAAATCAAAGAGAGCGAAAAAGACGCCTGGATAATCGTTGACTACGAAAACAAAAACAATGTTTTGGTGTCGCTTCTTGGCAATAAGATGCTCACTCGAAAAATATTCCTAGTCATTCCCGCAAATGAAAAACCATATTTGATCTGTCATTCAATCGACACGGTGTTTTTGGCAGACAAGACCACTCTTTCGAATTTTGATTTAAGAGTCTATAAAAGTTGGCAAGAAATGCTTCAAATCGAAGAAGATTCATTCAAAGATTACAAAAATGTCTTAATGGATATTTCCGAGAATGGACTTTTGCCACGTGTCTCTTTGGCGGATTATGGTTCTGTCTCTTTCATCAAGAATTTAGGAATCAATATTTTCTCAAGCGGAGATTTATTGCAATCTTTGACCGCTGTGTATTCTAAGAAAGCTCACGAACTTCAGCTTCAAGCGGACCTTTTGGCGTTGAAAATCAAAGATGAGGCTTTTAAAAAGATAAAAGAGCTTATTCTTAAAAATGGCAAAACCGATGAATATACGATTCAAAAGTTTATCTGTGATAGATTTCATGAAGAGGGAATGGTTTATGACGATCCCCCGATTGTGGCGATAGGCAAAAACGCCTCTAATCCTCATTATGGACCAACCGAGGAGATCCATTCCGAAATCAAAGAAGGAGATTTAGTCTTGATTGATATGTGGGCAAAAATGGATGATCCTGAAGGGGTGTATGCCGATATAACCTGGATGGGATATGTTGGAAAAGAAGTTCCTGAAATTTACGAAAATAGATTCCAAATATTAAAGAAAGACATTGATTTGTGCCTGGAATTCTTAGAGAGGGAACTTCCGAATAGAGATGTAAAGGGCTACGAAGTCGATGATGTTTCTAGGAAATACATTACGCAAAAAGGATTTGGCGAAGATTACATTCATCGCGTTGGGCATAACATTGCCGATGATGTTGGCCCACACGGCCCTGGCGTAAATATGGATAATTACGAATCTCATGATGATCGCACAATCTTAGATGGCGTTTGTTTTTCCTTAGAGCCAGGCATCTATGCAAAAGACTTTGGAATGAGAAGCGAAACCAACGTTTATATAGAAAACCAAAAGCCTATTGTTGTGGCAGGAAGGCAAAACAAGATTATTGCCATCATGGCTTTATAATTAAACAAATCAAGCAAAGTTGATTTCGTGTGTTGTGCCTATTTTTTAATTTATGTCTATAAGAAAAAGTATTCCGATTAAATGACTAGTCGGTTGGCTCTTTAATCGCGCCTTTAAAACGAATATTCAAAAACACTATCGAATAACTTCTTGCAAATACTTTAACGATATAAGCGCGGACTCTAACGGATCGTTATTGATATGATTCTTATGCTGCTCAAGGATTATCGAAGACACATTGTTTTCTTTATCTAAGGCAATCATCTTTTCTAAGTTAAGGCAACCTTTCCCTAATTCAGTGGCCTTGAACTTCACAATCGGAGTGATTGATTCGCCAGTAGCTACACTTCCATTATCACAAATATGATGAAGTTTAATTCTGTCTTTTAATAAAGACATGTATTTAATCGCGTCCACCCCAGATACGCTTGGCCAATAAGAGTCAAACTCAAAATTGACGTATTGAGGATCCGTTTTGTTAATTAATCGATCATAGCAAAGTTCATTCTCATTTATCTTTTTAAATTCCACATTATGATTGTGATACAAGAAGGAAATATTCTCTTTTTTAAGATTTCCCCCAATCAGGTTAAGTCTATCTGCCAAAGAATCGACACTCGCCTCACTAGAATAGTCGAATTTATAATTTCCCGTCAAAACAACGTATTTGGTGTTATATTCCTTGGTTTCATTAATCACCATCGCCAAGTTTGTTTCCAAAGTTTTGATGTCTTCATGAATCGAGATTACTTCCAATGAAGATTCTTGAATAAGTTTTTGCCAATCCAAACGATCTGATTTCTTAACGGGCATTCCACCTAATTCAGTTAATACCTTAACTATAAATGGATTCTTTCTAATCATGAATCCATTCAATTCAATGGAGTCAAAGCCATTCTCTTTCAAAAAGTGAAGGACTTCTTTTGCTTTCTTCTCTGACGTTAGCGTTCGCCCTAACTGCAATTGTTGGATACCGATATTCATAAATCATTACTTCCCTACAAAAACATTATCGCTCAAAAAGCATCTTGCAGACATCCGTTTTTAGTCACTTTTGTCATTTTAAGATACATTCATTTTGAATTTAGGGCGATTTGCGTTGATTCCATCAAGCGTTAAAGTACGTCATTGATTAACAGACATATCATGTAACGCGGTAAACATATTTTTTACTGAATTTACAAAAGCAAAATTAATCAAACAAACAACAGTTGTGACAACAACCCATAAAAAGCCATAGCCAGCGTTTGACCAAGCTAGACGATGACCGACACAATTAAAGAAAATAACTAAAAAATTGATTATCACCCCAATAAGGGCAAGAACTCCACAAACTATATAAAACATCATAAAGCCATAGAAAGTTTCAAAACTTTTCATAAACAGCCGATCCGCGGAATAGAATCGCGGATTTCTATTATTGGCGGCAATCACTTTCGAATTATTTAAATTACCGTGCTTAGTAGGAACGCGTCTAGGCCTAATTATTCCTTCTTTGGTTAAGCTAGATCCGCAGCGAACGCATGTTTTGCGACTAGCGTCATTCACTTCTCCGCATTCAGGGCATCTAACAGTCTTCATAAATATTCCCCCAACCCTTTTTTCTTAAATTAATCTCATTAGAAATCATTGTCAAATATGGTGTCTTGTTTCTACAAAAAATAGAATGATACTCCGAGAGTATCTTAAATTCTGCTTTTATTCAAATAATCATTAAACAATTCAAATAGCAACGCAGATTTACCGCATCTCCTAATACCAGTGATGGCTTTAATATTACCATCCCACATTTTTGAAATTATTTGATTTAAATAATATTCTCTATTTATCATAACAATTGCTCCTCTTTAATACGGAATTAACGCCGTTTTTGTCCTTACTTCTGCATTGTTTTTCTCATAAATAATCCATTAAACAATGAAAAAGTGCCTACTTTGTGATTATCCCGTTATTCGTTTCCGTTTAATTGCCGTTTGTCCCACAATTATCCCAAAGAGGGGAATGGCATGAAAAAAACTTAGCGATTCATACGTGGGGGAGATAATTAAGAATGCAATCTCGAAAATAATCTCCATAGGCCAAACTGCGGCCAAGCCTAAGGATGTGCCAAGCAAAAAGCAAAACATGAACAAATCGAAGAAGAGATACATAACAGAGGGAAGGGCGCGTTCACGCACGGGAATCACGGAAGATCAAGGAGATGGTTTCACTTTGGCTTTCACTTGCTTACCGACAATATATCTCCATCATTTATTCCGGAAAGCATCGGTCGATGATTCTCTTTGCTACAAAGATTTGAAAATCATTACTATAAATTTGCAAAGCAAGGGATTGTTTAGACAGAGAATGAGTTAACTTACTTCAAAAAGATTATTCTCTCTTACAAAGGAAAATTCACTTATTTAGATTTTTTGAAATTTTCTAAGGCCAACATGTCAAAACGAGGCACTTTGAAAATTCTTAACAAGTTCGTTTCTTATGGTTTGCTTTCCTTAACCAATTCACAATCAAAGGCAAAATTGTTTGATATAAGAACGGACTGCTTGGCTTATTTGATGGGTGGCTTTAATAAATGATTGGTAAGTGTCATCCATACGCATCATCAAAGACGTAAATGCAAAGCTATGCCAAACTATTGAAAATAGCCTCGCAAGTAGTCAAATATTCTTTGGATTTAGGTTCTAATAGGTACACCTTTTCTGTGTTATATAAAGGGTTCAAATAATATGGGTATTTCTCTAAGAAAGAAGACAAACTCACTCTATTATTTGTATCTTCGTAATACGATTCTCCTTTTTTGGCGTTTTCTTGGAATAATGAAGACACGCTTTTGAGGGTTGGGGAATAGCCAATCGCCCTGGCGTTTTGATAAGCGTTTTCTTCTCTTAGCATGAAGTTAATGAATTTATTCGCCAAATCATAATTGGCGGACGTCGTCGGAATCACCATGCTATCGAAAAAGGCGGAGGTCAGCTTTGGCACATAAACATTGAAATTAGGCTCCTTGCTTCCTTCAGAATAGTCCAGATACAAAGCGTCAAAGAAATCGCCAGACTGGGTAAAACAGAAATCTAAACTTCCATTCGCGACATTTCTTTTCAAAGAATCGTTTCCGAATTCATTGAATTTCGTACTTTTGAGGGCGTTTATGCAGTCATTTTTGATTTCAGTGGATAAATCAGAATCCTTTTTGCCATCATACGAGGTGATGTTCGGGTCTAGTCCTTTGCCCATCAAGTAACTAGAGACGATCCAACGAGAATTGTCATACATTCCAATTTTGACTTCGTTAGAGAATTCGTCGCGGTTCCACAAAGCCTTAAAGCCTTCTTCTTTCAAAGTATTTGCCACACCGTCATTCCTCTCGCTATAAAGCAAAGAATACGACCCCCAAAAGTATGGCATATAGTAAGATGAGAAATCTTTTTTGGACGAATCCACCATATATTCATCCATGATGCTTTTTAAAGAAGCATTAAAAATCGATTCATATTTATTAAGAGTCTCATAGGAACTATTTTTAACATCAATCTCTCTTAAATAGCCTTCCTCATACAACTGATGCACCGCGTAATCTCCCGGAATGGCAACATCATAGTTCGTTGTTTTCGAGGTTATTTTTTGATACATCGCTTCCGAGGAAGTGACATCTTCTTCGATCACTTGGCAATTGTATTCTTTCTCAAATTTAGAAATTAGGTCTTTGTCGATATATTCGCCCCAATTTAAAAGATACATGATGGTGTTAGGCGTAGATAAATACACGATCGCGAAAACGCTGAAAGAGAGGAGAAAAACCAATGAGAAAATCAAAATCTTTTTCATTTCTTGCCACCTCTTTTCTTTTTGCTCTCGTGCATAGAGAAAATAAAGACGACTAACAAGGTAACAAAAGTTAATAAAGCGTTGAATGCATAGCTTCCTGCGGAGAAATTCTTTTTGGTGTAGCTAGAATAAACATAGTTGGAGAAATTAGAGAAACCATTTCCTTGAGTGTAGAAAGAGATGACAAAGTCATCGATTGACAATGTGAAGGCAATTAAGGCACCCATTAAAATCGAAGTGGATAAAGACGGGATGACCACCTTGAGCAACGCTTTCAAAGGACCACAGCCCAAATCTCTCGCGGCTTCATACATTGAGTCATCCATTTGCTCTAATTTTGGTAACACCATCATAATGACATAAGGAACGGTGAAAAAGATATGGGCCACTAGCATTGTCGCAAAGCCAAAGATATTCGGGATCAATGGTTTCAATAATGAGAAGATGATCATAATGGAAATTCCTGTGACAATTTCGCTATTAAGCATCGGGATTTCGTTTAAAAAATCCATGGTTTTTCTGGCTTTATTAGATAAAGCGTTTATGCCAATTGAGGCGAATAAGCCAATAATCGTGCCTAAGAAAGTCGCCCAAAAGCTCACTAACAAAGAGTCAATAATCGCGGTCAACAATTGTTTATTGGTGAATATCTCCGCGAAGTTATCAAAAGTGAACCCGCCCCAGGCTAAAGGAGTGATTGAATTAGCGCCTTTATTAAAAGATTGGTAGATAATGACGAATATCGGAACATACATCAAAGAAAAAGTGCAAGATACGAAGAGGGCCTTGAAGATAGAAAAAAGAATGTGTTTATAAGGATGTTTCTCTAGCATTTTCTCCCAAAACCTTTCTTCTTATCAAAGTTTCGAAAAATAACCACGACCAAGATAATCGCCATGCTCACTAAAATAGAAAGTAATGCTCCGAAGTTATAGTTATTCTTTTCAAAAACGGATTGGATAAGATTACCGATAAGGCGAATCTTGCCGCTTCCGATCGTTTGAGAAATCGCAAAGCCGGTCGCTGCAGGCAAAAAGACCATCAAAATCCCAGAACTAACTCCAGACATGGATAAAGGCAAAGTGACTTTGAAAAACGTCTTAACGCTTGGGGCGCCTAAATCCTTGCTGGCTTCAATATAGGAACGATCCATCTTCTCCAAAACCGTATAAATCGGAAAGATCATAAAAGGTAAATAGGTGGTGACATTCACCAAGATTACCGCAGGATAGCTGCCAACCAAATTCAAAGCCTTAAAGGCATCGGTGCTGAATAACCTTAGCCACGATACAATTCTTAGCATAGAGTTTGACCACATTGGCAAAATCAGCAAAAGAAGCAAAAACATTTTGTTCTTGATTTTGGAGAAGGAAATAAAATATGCGACAGGATAGCCGAGAATTAAAGAGATAATGACCGTTAAAGCAGCGACAAGCAAAGAATTCCAAAGGGCTTTGAGAATAGAAATATCATTAAGGCGCATATAGCTTTCAATGCTAAGCTGCATTGAAGATAAATCCATCCCGTCGCTTGAAACAAGAGTCAAGGCAAACATCGCAAACAAAGGGAAAACCGCCAAAAACAGAAGCCAAATGAAATAGGGCCAAGCTAAATATTTAAATCTTTTCATTAACTTCTAGCTCCTCAAGCTTCCTTTTAGCTTCGAGTCGATAGTCTTGGATAAAACGTGGCTGTAACGAGTCTTCGACTTTCATCAAGTGAATTTCATACGAATCCACCTTCAAGCCAATCATATCGCCAACTTCAACGTTTTGATAATCTTGCACCATCACGGTTTGCCCGTTTATATCCACCCAAATATCGAAGGTAACGCCAGTGAACGCGGTTTTTAAGACTTTTCCTTGAAGAATGGCTTTATCAACATCCTCTAAAACGATGTCAAAGTCTTCTGGGCGAATGACTGCATCAACGACTTCCCCTGGTATAAAGGTATTGATGTAAGTCTTGAATTGTTCCCCTAAGAAAAAGACCCTTTGATTCCCTAAATAAGTCCCTTCAAAAATATTGGGGTTATCGTAATTCGCCAAAATCTTGGCTCTGTTTTCGCTTAACGCTTCAACATAGATATTGTCTGGAGAGACCATCAGTCCGATTTTATCGCCAATCTTTTCTTTGTCTTCGGATTCGATTTCAACAATGCGATCATTAATCTTAACCCCTAATAAGTATTTATTTTCTTCATACTCAGAAGAGACCACCTCGCCAACTAGTTTAGCGATATCCAAAGAGCAAATATCGAAGTCAGGGCGCTCAATGATGACATAAATCTTATCGCCAGGATGGAAATCCGCGGCAGAAACCTTAAAGATCTTGTTGAGCATTTGAAGCCTTTTGACATCGGAATAAACGCCTCTGAAAATATTCACCTCGCCAATGAAGGTGGCGACAAAACGATTGATTGGGGCATTATAGATATCTTCAGGACGACCAGATTGCTGAATTTTGCCTTCGTTTATAACAACGATTCGATCGCTCATTACCATCGCTTCTTCTTGGTCATGGGTTACAAAAATGAAAGTGATTCCTAACTTCCTTTGAAGTTCTCGTAACTCTAGCCGCATGCTTTTTCTTAGCTTAAGATCTAGCGCTGAGAGTGGCTCATCCAAAAGCAAGATTCTTGGTTTATTCACAATCGCTCTAGCAATTGCGATTCTTTGCATTTGACCGCCTGATAAGGAAGAGATTTCTCTTTCTTCGTATCCTTCGAGATTCACAAGTTTCAAAGCCTTAAGCACTTCTTCTTTGATTACCTTTTCCTTGAACCCCCGTTGACTTATTTCCTTGATCATCGAAGCATATTTCTCTTTGTTAGTTAATTCATTGCAAAAAGTCTTTTTGAAAGCCTTATATTTTGTCTCCGGGTTTTTATTAGAAAAATCATAAGACAATCCATACTTATCCAAAAGAATCTGAAGATCGCCTTTCGCGTCATTTAAAGTATGAAAACGCTTTTTCTTCTCGATGTTCTTAAGGTCATCTTCTAATTTATAAAGCGCTGACTTCTCGCTAAATAAATCAATCACGTATTTTCGGACATCCTTTGGTTTTTCAATGAAAGTCAATTTATGGACGAGGTCATTGATCTCTTCTTCCTTGAACCCTAATTTTTCCATGAGGTTCATCGTTCCGATGTCATAAACATTGGAATAAACGTTATTTCTTAAACCAAAAGCAATATTGTCATAGACATTCAAATGAGGGAATAAGGCATATTTCTGAAAAACCGTATTGATTGGCCTTTTATGAGAAGGCAAAGAGGCAATATCGATGCCATCCAAAAGAAGTTCCCCCGCTTCCATCGTTTCAAAACCAGCGATGATTCTTAGCGTGGTGGTCTTTCCGCATCCAGAAGGCCCTAAAAAAGTGACGAATTCGTTCTCGTTGATGGTCAAATTAAAGTTATCAAGAATGACGTTATCGCCATAGGTTTTTCTAATCCCTTTCAGTTCAAGAATCTTTCGAGCCATAAATTATTCTCCAAAGGGCTTTGCTTTAAACACGCTAGATTATAGACATTATTTTTTCGATAGATAGTTATTTTTGAACAAGCATGAAAAAACCATCTTTTTGATGGTTTTTGCTTGATGAGCAGGGATTCCACGCTCAATATTTATTTTGGGTATTTTTTGTTTCTTAAAGTTTGAATAACTTCGTTTACATTGTCTTCTTTCAACACATTTTTATAATTCTTTTCGAACTCGATGAGAAGACTACGGTTTTCCTTTTCGGACTGCCTGACGTTATTATAGAGAGATTCCAAGTCATCGGTTTCGTAAACTTTTTCAATGAATTTTTTAGATATATCTGGTATTTTTTCAAATCCACCATAAAGTTCCTTCGCCGCTCTTTTGATGTCATCAAAAGAAATTGGTTCCCCTTTTTGTTTTTGTTCAATAATCACTCCAACAACATCAGATAAATCGCATTTGTATTGCCTTCCTGACATCAGTTTCATCGCCACTAGATATTCTGAGGAAACAACGCGGACATTTAAGATATTTGAAAACGTTTTGTAATACTTCGAAAACAAGATAAGTTTAGGAGAATAAGAATCGGTTTTGACGAAATCCGCATTTAACCATCCGTTTGGAAGATTAAATTTATCGCCAACATGATTTACCGCTTCCTTAAAAGACGATGATGCTTCAATGATGGCGTCAATATCATATGTCATCCCTCTAAATGTGTAATTGGCGAGAATAGAAGCGCCGCCAATCAAAATAATTTCGATAGACACTTTGTTGCCGTTAATTCTCCTATATTCCTTTGATAGTTCTTTCAAATAAGCATCAAGGTTTTCTTTAGTGAAAATACCATCAAATAACATTTCTTACCTCACTTTCCACGATGTTAAAACGCAAAAATTCCGGAATTGCATTTTTTAAAGCTTCTTTTTTAACATTCTCGTCTTTCGTCACGGCAGCAAGCATTAAAACGCTGGACGGATAGACAAGTTCAGGCAGTTTGCATTTACGAATATCGTTGTAATTTGTGCATAATGGATAGCGATTTATTCTAGATACATAGTCAACCATCGCTAACAAATACAATGACTCAAAATAGCATTGTTTGTCGTAAAGGTTGCGAATCTCATCCTTTTCCAACATGTTAATGACAAAGTCAAGATCGCCCATATCCTTCAAATAATGACAAATATTGCTTTTGAAAATCTCAAAAGAACGTTCTCTCTCTTCTTGTTCCCTAATGGTATCTTTTTCTCTTTCTAATAAAGATTCCACACTCATGTCTAAAGCTTTGGCAATCTTGTACAAAGTACCTGCCTCGCACTTTGCAAGTTTTGTTTTCCCGACATATATGTCGAATATCGTCGTTTGGGGAACCCCGCTTAACTTGCTGAGTTTATATCGACTCATCTTTTTTTCTTTCAAGATTTCGTTAATGACCATATTGGCTCCTTATGTAAATATTATATCGGTATACCGAAGTATGTAAAGAGCATAAGCCCAAATAAAAAGAAAAGCCCGCCATATTGAGAGACGAGCTTTTGAGAATAATTAGTCTATTATTTGTTCGTGCTAAGAATAAGGCATGGACGAACAGAGGCAAACGAATAATCGATGTAACCATATTCGCTTAGTTCACCATCATAAACCATCCACACATTAGTAGCACCTCTGCTGCTAACAGGTGAACGTGTGTAATACCAGCCATTATAAATTCCAGAGGAGTCTTTATTAGATTCTGCGCAATTTGCTCTGGCATAATCCGTGTTTTTGCACTGTAGCTTTGCCCCATTTTCATTAAAGTAAGCGCTGTTAAGGCAATCTTTATAGCTTAAGAGGAATACTTTGTCATCGGTATTATCAGAACAATAGGAATTTGAATCGGAATCGGTTGTGGCGGCACTATTATCGACAGACTTAGTAAGGGCATAAGTTTGGCAATTGGCGAAGGCTCTATTGTAAAAAGTGCTATTCAACCATTCTCTTATATCAGCTAATTTGTAATTATTATAGTGTATATCATAATTGTGCGTATCGATAAGATAATGCGCCGTAACAAAATATTCGCCATTATCAGAAGAGAGAACATCCCATTGAATCGGATCTACTTTAAACCAATAATCAGTCCCAGCAACGATGGGCGTGCCATCGTCGAAAGTGTAGCCGGAATTGCACAAAACGGCATTTTGCTTGGCATAATAGGTACCATCTAAACAGTACCATCCAGTTGTAGTATCAACACTTACGTTCCCTAATGAATTGATAGTCGTCCCATCGGAAATACGGG
>CAVAYV010000071.1:0-15519 GCA_963593015.1 bacterium
CGTGACCCTCAGATTCGTAGTCTGATACTCTATCCAGCTGAGCTACTGGCGCAATTGCTGCCTAAAGCAGCGAGAAGAACTATACAACTCTTTTGACAAAGAATCAATATAGAAGATGGAGCTTCCGGGCGGATTTGAACCGTCGGTCAAGGATTTGCAGTCCCATGCCTTACCACTTGGCTACGGAAGCAGCGAAACGGATTATAGCATAACTAATTTAATCCGCAACAAATTATCGCACCTTTTTGATTATTTTCCAAAAGAAAAGAGTGATTTGATTCACTCTTTCCGTCTTTATTTTGCCATTCTTTCTTTCCTGCGGTTCTTTCTGAGTTTTTTGGAGGTGTAGCGAAGGGAGAAAAAGGCAATCATGGCGACTAAAGCAAGGCTAAGTTCCACGATAAGCATGATAATGACAGAGGTAGGGACGCTCCCGCTTTTGACGCTTTCCCACATTTTGAGAACGTAGCTATTTTGCGAACCGTAATCTTCCATGATGCAAAGCTTAGACAATGATTCTTTTGGAGGATATTGGGCGTAGAAGCTTCTGCCAACGGTGACGGTTTCTAATTCTCCATCGAGGTTTTTCCCAGTCACTTCCTCATAGCTATCGCTATAAAAATAAGCGTCATGGCCGTCTTCATAACCGCTTTCTTCCGAGAAAGACCCATCGAAGAAATAAGTGAGATCGATCAAAGTCCATTCTTCTTCCGTGGCGATTTCTTCCCAAGAATATTCTTTCCCGTTCCGATAGCAAACCTCAAAATCAGAGCCACTCGTATCATATTCCCCGAAATCGACTGTGTGCTTTTCGCCATCGACTAGGACTTCTTTTTTCCCAGTCCCGTCATTGAAGACGGCGTTTTCAGAAGAGTCGTAATAATAATCATCGGCTGTCTCATCATAGGCATAGATATAATAGGTTCTTGGATCATACCATTGCCTTACCATTTCGAGAATCGAATCGCCTGCGATGGCGCTAGTATATCCAACGTATTCCATCGATTCGGCGGCGATTTCTGGCAATGAGATGAAATCGATGAACTTTTGAGCATATTCTTGGTTTTGGCAGCTATTTGGCATCACCCAGCCATCAAACCAGATGTTCCCGCCGGTCTCAGGGATCGAATAATAAAGATTGACGCCCATGGTCTCTGCGGTATCGATCGAATAAACGACGTCGCCGCTCCAAGCGATGCCAATCCCGGATAATTTGCCATCTAGGATATCGCTTTTGCCTGAATCGACCTCCAAGCCATAGGAATTAGCTCTTAAGCTCACCAAATCATCTTGGATTTTGGAGATAATGGTATCGCTATTCTCATCATCCTTCGCCCCATATTTTTTGTTTAGAGCATTGAATTCATCGACATGGGAGATATTGTTGAAAATAATCGTGAGATCAGAATTGTATTCATCTTCGTCGATATTCCCTTTTTCGAAATCCTCTTTGATGGTTTTAAACAAAGAATCATAGGTTTTCATCAAACCGACGGAATAAGTGTCACGCATCGAATCTTTGATTTGGAAGGTCCCATTGTAGTTTTTGTCCCATAAGACATTCCAATCATTCATTTGGACTTTGACATCGTTTTCGCTAAGGATTTTGTTCCCGTTTTCGTCAGTCATGTCGGCGAAAGTGTGAAAGGTCGGATTATAGATTATCCCCAAAGTCCCCCACATATAGGCTCTGGCGTATTTGTCCAAAGTACCTCTTTCGCCGCTTTCGCCAAGCGGAGCGGAGATATTCTTGAAAACGTCTTGGAGATAAGGTGAGGCATAAAGAGAATAATTATCCTCCCATCCTTCGCTTCTATCCCCATAAAGAGTTTTTCTTTCCTCTCCATCCGCGAAAGGAATAAGCATCCCTTTCGACATCATTTTCTGAATCATGTAATCGGATGGGCAGACGAGATCATAGGATCTAGAGCCCGTCTCAATCTGCGAAAGCATTATTTCGTTCGTCTCAAATGTATCATAAGTGACTTCTAAGCTGACGCCATCGGTTTCTTTGACATAGTCAATGAATTCCTGGATGACGTTTTCGCCGATATAGTCGTTGGAGTTATAGATCTTTAATGAGGTAACTGGGGCGCTAGTAGCTTTCAAAACGCGGCGCTTGCTGATATTGGTAGGTAAGGCTTTGTAGCTAGAGCCCACCAAAAGGGAGGAAGACAAAAGGAAAGCGAATAATGGCATTCTCATAATTTTTCCCTCCTATTAGCGTGCTTATTGATAACTTTTTTATGATGCCTTTGATAAATCGTGTAACCGATCACCACGCACAATACCAGTAAGAAAATAATCGTGCATAAAGCCCTCATTTTAGCTGGCAATGGCTTCTTTTTGATGATGGATTCGACATAAGTCGAGATGGTTTCGATCTTCCCTTGGCCAGATAATAATCCTGGGCCCGTCAAGAAAGCGGTGACGATGAAATCATCAAGAGACAAAGTGACACTTAGTAAGAATCCGCTGAAAATGCCAGGCAGAATCTCAGGGATTATCGCTTTTCTTAAGGCTTGATGCGGGGTGCAGCCTAAATCCAAAGCCGCTTCGTATAGCGCCGGATCCATTTGTTGGAGTTTTGGCTTAACCGACAAATAGACGAATGGCGTTGCCAAAACCAAATGGCCGACAAGCAATGTCCAAAAAGAGAATTGCATATCCTTGAAGATGTAATTCCCGACAAAAACGAACATGATCGTCAAAGACAAAGCGATGACTATCTCAGGGTTCACGACCGGAATCTGCGTGCTGAATTCGATCGTACGCTTAATTCTTTTTTTGCATTCGTAAGTGCCAATCGCCCCAAGAGTGCCTAAAAAAGTCGCAGCGGTCGCGGAGATAAGCGCGATGATAACGGTATTGCCAATCGCCGTTTGAATCTTCTTATCGGCAAAAAGCTGCCCATATAAATCAAAGGTGAAACCATTCCAGATGCCGAGTTTCGCCGAATCCGTGAAAGAGAAGACCACCAAAACTAGAATCGGCGCGTACATTATTAGAAGTAACACCCAGATATAGGTAAGCCCGCCAGCTTTTTGGAGCTTTTCTTTTTTCTCTTTGCTTACCATAAGCCACCTCCTCTGTTTTCTGCGGCGTCAGAGCCGGAAAACCTATGGGTAAATAACATCGATAGCCCAATCAAAACAAGCATAATAAGCGCCATGAAACTTCCTTCGTTCCATTGGGAGTTGGTGAAATTGAGATAAATGCTATTGCCGAAGAGGGTGATTTTCCCTTCCGACAAAGTATCCGAGATGACATAAGAGCTCATCACGGGCATAAAAACCATTTGGGCGGCGCTGACAATCCCAGGCAAACTCTGCGGAAGCACGGCTTTGAGGAACCCCTGAAAAGGATTCGCCCCTAAATCCGCGGCTGCCTCAACCTGTGATTTGTCAAGTTTGAGCATCGTCGTGTAAAGAGGCAAAATCGTGAATGGAAGATAGTTATAGGTCATGCCAATCAATGTCGCTGCCCAAGGGTGCTCGCCCCCGGCAATCCCAATCCACAATAGAAGGTCGCGGGTAGCGCCAGTGCGAATGACGAAATTGATCCACATTGGCATAATGAACAAAAGCACCAAAACATAGTTTTTGTTGAATTTCTTATTGGCCAGAAAATAAGCGGCAGGATAACCAAGAAGCAGGCAAATCAAGGTCGTTTGTAGCCCCATGAACAAAGACATCACCAAAACATTGAGTTTGCTCGCGCTAGTGAAAAAACTCACCAAGGCATTGAAAGAGAAATTGCCACTAGAATCCGTGAAAGCGTAGAAAATTATTAGTAGCAAAGGAATAATCACGAATAGTGCTAGGAATAAGGCATAAGGGAAGGCGAGATACTTTCTTTTGAGCGCGAAAAAAGATAGGAATCCTCTTTTCTCTCTAGTCTCGGACTTCATAGTTGCTGATATCCTTTTTGAGCTTCAGGCGGAAGGAATCTTTCTCGATGTCCACGCTCACGACATCGTCGAGGTTCCACTCGTAGACGCTATTGACGATATAGTCCTCTTCTTCTTTCGTTCGGACCATATATTGATAATGGTCGCCTTTATAGACGCTCGAAATAATGGTGCCTTGGGCTTTGCCAATCTCCAAATCGTCAGACATAGTCACGGCATCGAAGTCGCAAGAGAGAACGACCTCGGCATCGGTCAAGTCATATTTCTTATTCGTCTTTTTGTCGATTAAATACCCATCAGAGTCGATTTCGCTGCCTTTTAATAGCTTAGTCAAATCCGCTTCAAAGGCATCTTCGCCGATATAGACTTTCCCATCTTTGTCGATATAAGATTCGCCCCAAACATTCTCTGAGACATTCTTATGCATGACTTGGAGATTCTCGGGGTCGACATGGATATACACTTTCGTACCCACCATTCTCGCTTTGTGGTCACGGCAGGTGAGCTCGGCTTTCCCAATCGCGATCTCATAGCTATAATCTTCGCCCTTAAAGACCGCGGAAGTGATGATGCCGCTGATAGTTCCGCCCTTCTCCTCGCTTAAAATGACGTCTTCTGGGCGAATGACGACATCGACTTTCTCATTTTTGGCAAAATCATCGATGCAATCCCAATTCGCCCCGAGGAAATGAACCTTCTTTTCGCCGACCATCCGGCCGTTGAAAATATTGGATTCCCCGATGAAATCGGCGACATAGGCATTGACTGGCTCGTTATATATGTCTTCGGGCGTTCCGACTTGCTGGATTTCGCCATCGCTCATGACCACGATTGTGTCAGACATCGTGAGGGCCTCTTCTTGGTCATGGGTGACATAAATAAAGGTGATGCCAAGTTTTTTATGCATCTCCTTCAATTCGATTTGCATATCTTTGCGCATCTTATGATCCAAAGCACTCAAAGGCTCATCAAGCAAAAGAACCTCTGGCTCCAAAACGATAGCCCGGGCGATGGCGACGCGCTGCTGCTGCCCGCCAGACAAAGTGTTGATGTTGCGGTCTTCCATTTCGCTTAAATCGACCACTTCCAAGGCTTTGGCCACTCTCGCATCGATTTCCTTAGCGGAAAGATGCCTCATTTTCGTCACTTTCTCGCCTTTGCGGTTAGTGACTGTCACTGGGACTTTCTTCAGTTTGAGTCCGAAAGCGACGTTATCGTAAACATCCAAATAAGGAAATAAAGCATAGTGTTGGAACACCGTGTTAATCGGACGTTTGTATGGCGGCAAGGTCGTGATATCCTTCCCATTCAATAAGATTTTGCCCTTACTTGGAATATCGAAACCGGCGATCATCCTCAAAGTCGTCGATTTCCCGCATCCACTAGGGCCGAGGAGCGTTACGAATTCTCCTTTTTTTATGTCCAGATTAAAATCTTCGACGGCGACGAAATCCCCGTTATCGAATTCTTTGCGGACATGCTGTAACGAAATGATGGTATTAGCGTCCATCGCATTGCCTCCCTTTCTCTAAGAAACAACCAACAAATGCCAACTCCACACTCTCAGAACGAGCAGGAATATTTGACGGGGGAAAATATGAGCCAAAAAAGGGATAAAATCAACAATTTTTTTCGCAAATTTTCTTAAAGGAATTCCTTCGCTATTTCCTGATTTCCCAAAAAGTGCCTTTTCTTCGGCATTTTCTAATGTTTCTAAGTATTTTTTTATTAAAAATTCTTTGAAAAAAAACTTTCCGAAAAATATTAAAAAAAGGCTTCGAAAAGCCAATCCAATATTTCCTTAAGATTTTTTATAGAAAAACTTGCGTCTTTTTCTTTTGCGGCTACACTATCGATATGAAAAAGAAAAACTGCTTATTTTTATTGTCATTCCTATTGCCACTTCTATCTGTTTCTTGCTCTAGCAATAGTAATGAAAAAGTGTTGCTTCCGTATGGCAAGCTTTATGATTCTTCTTTAAAAGGCAATGACCAGTTCCATTCGCTCACCTATAGCGAATTCCTTTCTAAAATAGAGAAAAAGGAGAATTTCTTTTTGCTCGTGCGTGGCTCTAGCGCCGATTGCGTTTGCTATGGGAATATCCGCGATAATCTCAATAAATACATAAAAGACAAAAATCTAGAAGTGAACTATATGTCCATTTCGGATTTTGAATCGAAAGACTACAAAGGGTTGGAGCTAGTTTCCGATTATCAAACGATCTCCGTTTTCAAAGATGGCTCTATTTCCTATCAAAGCAAAATCGGGAGCGAGGATAAAATAAGCTACGATTATGAAACGTTAGAGAACGAACTTAATTCTCATTTGAAAGTCGGAAATATCCTAAAGATAAATAAAAGCCAGCTCGATTCGCTATATGAAGGGGAAGATCCATTTGTTTTGACCTTTGTTAGAAATAGCTGCCCCGATTGCTCTTATATCGAAAATAACATCTTGAAAGATTTGGCGAGCTCGACTTATAAAGTGAGCTACTTATTCGATTGCGATATCGAAGGGGTGAGACTCTATAATTCGGCAACGCCGGATAAAGATGGGGGCGAAGACGAAAAGAAAGCCTACGAATCTTGGGTTTCTTTCAAAAACGAATATGGCTTATCGTCAGCAAATTGCGCCTTCGGCTACAAAGAAGGCTATGTCCCCTATATCGCTTATTGTTTGCCAAAGCTCTCGCATTCTGACAGCGTGAAAGACGCTTTCGTATACGGAAATGAGACGGTTAAAGAAGAAAATGGTTCGTATAAGATATCCGATTGCTATTTCGATGGCTCAAGAAGCCATGAATTCCTTTCTGACGCTTCTTTATTAACGGAAAATAATGTTACAAAGACCAATTTTCTCAATGACTCGGTCAGTGAAGATGAAGTCGCATCTAAGACTTTGACCCACAAAGCCTCCGCTTCGAGATTGAATTCCTTGCTAAAAACATTTTTCGACTTTTATTTGGAAAAAAGCGAATAGCAGCCGACTATTCGCTTTTGCTATTTTGCTACCTTAATCTTAATCCGCCAAAGTTCCCATCGGATCCCAAGGGAATAAATGGATCGCCTCGCCTGCAATGGCTTTCTTTTCCTCACTGTTTAAGTAACGCTTCATCACCACAGCCTGATAAACGAATTTATCGAACCAAGAGCCACTTTGGACATAATACCCTTTTAAGCCGTTGTCACTCCCCCAGGAGTTTTGGATTTTCCAGCGATTGATTTTTCCATTGACGATATTGACGCCAGTGATGACCATTGCATGGTTCATCGCGCTAGCCCAATAATCGAGCATATCCTCTTTGGAGAATTCGAGCTCAAAGCCAAGCACGCTTTTATAATCTAGCGCTTTGTCATCCCAAGCGATCCCTTTTCGATCACGGTAGAAACTGACATCGCTCCCAAACCAAACAGGATAGCCATCTTGAAGTTGGCTGACGATCGCTTCTTTCATCCTTTCCATCGTGATATTCAAATGATTGATTCTTTTTCCTTCAATGACGTTTCCTAGATAATCAACCGTGAAATTGCGATTATAGGGTTTGTCATTGGTAGGAGAATTTATTAAGGATTGATATTCTTCAAGCCTCTCTTTTCCAACATAGGTTTCAAAGAAAGTTTTGGCGTTGAATTTCCCAGCGTTTACGTATTTTCCCGTTTTATCGGTGTATTCGAAATCAAATTCGCTTGGCGGGAGCCCAAAAGCGTTAAGGAACATATGATAGATTCCTTCGATCACCTCATTTTTCAAAGAGCGGATGGCCTCATCTTCTCCTTTCTCATGTAGGTGCTTTGCTTCCGCGGCGAAGTGGCGGATCCTGGTATTAACCACCAAATCGAGTTCTCTCGTGTTCTCGGATTGATAGGTCTCAGGGAAGACGCTTTGAGGCAATAAGCCATATTTCTCGACAAGATTGACGAACATGTCCCATTGCCCGCCATCAGAGACGGGCTCATGAAGGATGTGGCTTAAAATTCTTTCATCATGGTCGTTATCGATCAAAGAGATAATCGATTCCAAAGCGAAATTGGCTTTCTCGATTTTGTCAAACATCGAGATGTAATTCTGGCTAAGTTGGAAATCATCGATCTTCAGTTTTTCGTTGACGATTTCTCTTAGGATATTTAAGCCCGCGAAAATCCAGCATCGGCCTGACGCTTTTTGGTTACAGGCGGGCAATGTCTTAACCTCGATGCTAAAAGAGGGGTTTTCCTCTCTTTTCGCGCTAGGGTCATACGATAAATCCGTTAAGGAAGTACGGGACAACGCGTGCCTTATAATGGTGTTTTTGGCATTGCTTTCATAATCTTTTCTTATTTTTGAGACGCTAGAGTCGTCTAGCGCTCCTAATTTTGTCTCTTTCATCTATTCACTCCTGCTTTAGCGATAATTCTAGTATAAGCCCTTATTTTTTCAAGAAATGTTCGAAAAATGGTTAGTTTTAACTAATTGCCATACATTTTATAGCCTTTACTCTTTTTAAAGAGTAGAATTCTTAAAAACTCGAGGTTATTAAGATATGGACAAAAGATTAGAAAGATTCCTTCGTTACGTAAAAATCGACACTCAAAGCGATGACGCCTCTAGCCTAACACCTTCCGCGAGTAAGGAGCTTAATCTGACGAAGCTTCTTTTAGCTGAGTTAAAAGAGATGGGCATAGAAGGCGAAATCGATGAATATGGAAGGCTATACGCCCATTTGAAAGGCGAAGATGATTTAGACAAAATCGGCTTGAATTCCCACGTTGATACCGCTCTTGAATGCTCTGGGGCAAACGTTAAGCCTAAGATTATCTCTTCCTACGATGGCGGCAGAATCGTTTTGAATGACCAATATTCTTTCTCTCCAAAAGAATTCCCGACTCTTTCTGACCATATCGGAAATGATTTAGTCGTCACCTCTGGCGATACTTTATTAGGCGGGGATGACAAAGCGGGTATTGCCATCATCATGGGGGCCTTGGATTATTTCGTCTCAAATCCGGAAATCAAGCACCATCCAATCTCGATTTTGTTCACTCCAGATGAAGAAATCGGACGCGGGCCTGAACATTTCGACAAAGAGAAATTCGATGCGGATTACGCCTATACGATCGATGGGGATTATATCGATCAAATCGATGTTGAGACCTTCAATGCCGCTCATGCCGATATAACGATACATGGCCTCTCCATCCATCCCGGGGAAGCCAAAGGAAAGATGGTTAACGCCGCAAGGCTAATCGGCGAATTCGATTCTTTGCTAAGCGCAAAGGAAAGACCGGAATTGACGGATGGACATGAAGGATTCAATCATTTAGTGGAGGCTAAAGGAAGCGTTGATCTCGCTTCTCTCCACTATATAATCCGTAATCACAATAGAAGTTTATTAGAAAAGCAAAAAGAGGAATTTTTCTTAGCAAGAGACATCCTTTTAAAGAAATATCCGAATATCCAAGTCGAAGTAGAGATAGGCGATGATTATCGAAATATGCACGAAGTCTTAGAAAAAGACGATCGGGCGATCAAACATGCCGTCAAAGTCTATAGGAGTCTAGGCATCACCCCTAAGCACTCTCCTATCAGAGGCGGGACAGATGGGGCGACTTTCTCATTTTTAGGCTGTCCTACCCCAAATTTAGGGACAGGAAGCTATAACCATCATGGCCGCTACGAATACCTAGATATCCAGGAATTCTACAAAATGATCGATATCGTCATCGCTTTGCTAAAAGCCTAAAAAAGAAAAAGCCAGCAACGCTGGCATTCTTTCTAATGGCTGGGGTGACTGGGATCGGACCAGTGCATCTCGGATTCAGAGTCCGATGCCTTACCACTTGGCTACACCCCAAAGCGAGAATATTCTACCTAAAAAACGAAAATAGGCAAGAGAAAGGAAACATATGGCAATACTTATTGGATTAGGCGGCGGCAGCGGATCTGGCAAAACCACGATCGCCCGCGCTTTGGTGGATAAGCTTGGAAAAGAAGCGACGCGTTTCTCTTTCGATAACTATTATCATGACCAATCCCATTTAAGCGTTATGGAAAGAGAGAAGGTGAATTATGATTCACCTCTCACTTTGGATACGGAACTATTCGTCAACCACCTTAAGGCTTTGAAAAACGATAAGCCAGTCGATGTCCCCCAATATGATTTCAGGACCCATACGAGGCTCCCTTTCAAAGTCCCCTTCAATCCGAGTAAATACATTATCGTCGATGGGATCTTGACTTTGTATTTGGATGAAGCTGAAGATCTATTCGACTATAAAATTTTCATCAAGGCGGATTCCGACATCAGGCTTGCCCGCCGCATCAAACGTGACGTCGTGGAAAGAGGGAGAACCGCGGATTCAGTCATCAACCAATATCTGAATACCGTCCGCCCAATGCATTTAAAATACGTTGAGCCTTCGCGCTACGTCGCTGATTTCATTTTCGATAACAACAAAGAAAACGGGATCGACAACGAGATTTTGGAAGTCGTAAAAGCCAAAATCCTGCTTTTAGGAGAAGACAAATGAGATTCGACGCCCATGCGCATATCGCCTCTTGGCCCAATGTCGAAGAATGTGAGAGAAACCTTATCGAAGGGATGGACAAATACCATTTTGACGGGGCTTTGGTCACTTCTTGCGACACGATGGAATATATCGATAGCAATATTAGAAGAAGAAACAAAAATAGTCTCTCAGCGATTGAAGGATTCAAGCAAGTCTACCGCTTACACAAAAAATATCCTGAGAAAATCTTCTGCGGCCTTTGGGTAAACCCACATAATGAGAAGGTCGATGAGAGATTGAAGGAATTCATCGGAAAATATAGAAAAGACATCTATTGCATAAAAGTCCACCCTTCTTGCTCTTGCCTGAAGATATCCGACAAACGCCTTTTGCCTTACGTTAGTTTGGCAAGGGAATTCGATTTGCCGATGCTTTTCCATACCGCGATGGATAAATACGCGAATATCGGGATGCTTAAAGAACTCGCTTTGAAAAACCCTGACATCAAATTCGTTGCCGCCCATTTGGAGCTGCTCACCGATAACAAATTCGCCATTGAGTGCCTTAAAGAGGCACCGAATTTATACGCCGATACCGCCTGGGTTCCCTTAAAAAGCGCCAAAAAAGTCTTAAAGGAAGTCGGAAAAGAGAGGATATTTTTCGGGTCAGACAACCCAATCGACGGTCTTGATACCTTAAATAACAAAAAATTCTACCGCGCCTATTACAAAAATAGCCTTCATTTGGACGAAGAATCATACGAACGATTGATGCTAAAAAACGCGATCGAATTCTATAAAATCCCCCTTGATATAAAAAAGAGCCATTAGGCTCCGTCGATGTGGTCTTTATAGCGGTACGAGCCATTATAATCGCTCGCTTCAGGATCGGTCTCCCTTTCATGAAGCATTTCGATATCTTCGCCCGTTAAACGAGATGGCCACTTCTTCTTTTTGTTCTTTTCCATAGCTAAATTAAAGCACAAAAAGATATTTTCTCAATGCGGATTGCTTCTAGTGACGAAAATAAAGAGTAAAATAAAGCCAAGGACAAAATACTATGGAAGAAAAAGAAAATTCTTGTGAAGGCAATTGCTCTTCTTGCTCTGATTCCTCTTGCCCGGGACATCAAGAGATTGCAAAGCTAAGCCCTCACCCAAAAACCAAAATCAAAAAGACCATTGCCGTTATCTCAGGTAAGGGTGGGGTCGGAAAAAGCCTCGTGACTTCACTTTTAGCCAAAGAGCTAAAGGAAAAAGGTCATAAAGTCGCGATCATGGATGCCGATATAACCGGGCCATCTATCCCAAAAGCCTTTGGGGCAAATGGTAAGGCTTATGGCGATGAAACAGGAATAAATCCCGTTTATTCCAAAGGGAACATCCCTTTGATGAGCGTCAATTGCCTTCTTGATGATGAAACTGAGCCAATCGTCTGGAGAGGCGCCTTGATCTCTTCTTTAGTTACTCAACTATATTCCAACGTGAATTATGGGGAAGTCGAATATTTGCTGATCGACATGCCTCCAGGAACAGGCGATGTCCCTTTGACCGTTTTCCAGCAAATCCCAATCGATGGAGCGCTTGTGGTCACTTCCCCTCAGGATTTAGTTTCCTTAATCGTTGAAAAATCCGTCAAAATGGGAAAGACCATGAATGTGCCGCTACTAGGCATTATCACCAATATGGCCTATGTAACTTGCCCAGATTGCCAAAAGAAAATCTATCTATATGGCAAGCC
Source organism: bacterium (assembly GCA_963593015.1). Taxonomy (GTDB): domain Bacteria; phylum Bacillota_I; class Bacilli_A; order RFN20; family CAG-826; genus UBA4951. The sequence goes on from CAVAYV010000071.1 coordinate 12,135, forward strand.
AAAGACTGAAGAGATCGCCAAAGCCTATGGCCTTAAAAACTTAGACGAAATTGAGATCGATCCCTTGCTTGCCTCCAAGGTTGACGAGGGCGAAATCGAGACGTATCCAAAAAGCCTTCTCGATAAAGCGACAACTTTGCTTGAAAGCTTATTAAAAAAATAGGGAAGCGATTCCCTATTTTGTTTTTGTTTTTTTCTTCCTTTTCCGAGGAATAGAGACTAGACCGATATTGTATTTTTTCGCGTAGCGGTTCCACCAAATGGCGTCTAAATAAGGCGTCTTCCCTTTTTTGATGAGGTTTTCAAAGTTTTTTCTCGCCAAACGAACATTCCGATAATCCTTAGCGATCTTTCTTCTTTCTTTGATTGCCTTTTTATAAAGGCATCTCCGTTTGATCTTCCCAATCAATGATGGAACAAGTAGCAAGAGCCCTAAAGCGATAATGCCATAACTGACATAAGGCAAATAAGTGGTTAAATTCTCCAAAGATTCGTATCCTAAGTCTTTTAAGGCAAAGGAAATGGCCAAAAAGGCTAGCCCAATAGCGGTGATGACAATTCCCGCAGCCAAAGCCTTATCGCCTTTGCCTTTATTCTTTTTAAAGAAAGAATAATCGACGCTTGCCCCTTTTTCATAGATTTTGCCTTCGAGTTTCAAAAGATTGAAATAGCATTCTTCGGTCTTTTTCCGCTCCCCGCTTATCTTCATAACGGGCCTTTCGAAAATGATTTTCGTGTAATCGGTAAGACCGCTTTCGATATTGTTCTCTCTTCTTGGATCGACCCCAGTTAAATATTCTTTGAAGGTCACCCCTTGAAGCTCATTTGCGTTTGCGTCAGTGACCGAATCCCCTTTTACTGTTTTTATATCTTGCACTGAATGGAGCGAGTAGCCAAAAGAAGGAATGAAAGAAAGGATGTTTTGGACATCGCTTTTATTATAAATATCGACTGTAAAATATTGTTTTGTCCCCATAAAGTCTATTCTACTCTTCTTCTGCGAGATTTTCTTTATTTTCTTTATAATAGCGTTGCAACGTATAATTCATGATGGTTTTTCGAGTCACAATGCCAATAAAGACCCCCATATCATCGACGACTGGCACATAGTTTTGGCTTCCAGATAGAAAATAAAGCTCCGACAAATCGGCATCAATACTGACTGAGACGATGTTCCGAGAGCAAGGAACGTCTTTCAAAGGCTTGGTATTGAGTCTTGAGAAGTTCATGTTATTGTCTTTCAAATACCATAAAAAGTCCCCTTCTCTGACAGAATATAGGTATTTCCCGCTTTTTCTATCAATGACCGGAATCGTGCCGTATTTATGGAATTCCATTTTCTCTAGCGATTGGCGGATAGTGAAATCCTCGTAGAGAAACTGGACATCTTTTTTCGGTATTAAGAGAGATAGCACATTCATGCTGGTATTTTAAAGGAGTTTTCTTTTTGAATAAATAAAATATTTATCCTTATTTCTAGATCTAGCGATCTTGTTTTTAGAAAAAAGGAAATATTTTTTATTTTTCGCAAAACGCGATATTTGCCTAATAAATCTATGCAAAGCATTCTAAAATATAATCAAAGAAAAAGAAGAAACTCCTTAAAATACCAAAAATTCAAAAAACGTTCTTAAGTAAAATTTCTATAATGAGGGAATTTTTAAGAAGACTATTAAAAAATATTGAAATATTTTTAAAAACTAGGCAACATAGTATTGTTTACGAGGGATATTAATAATGGCTAGAAGAACATTACGGGCATTAGATGCAAGAATCATCAAAAAAACCGTCGCAATGGGCGCTAAAGAAGGCATAGCTGGCGTTAGCACGAAAGAAATAGCGGCCACACTCGGAATAACAGAACCTACAATTTACGTTCACTTTAAAACCAAGGGTAATCTTTTGGAATCCGCTTACAAGGATTGCGTTGAAGAGATAAAAAACGTCGAAAACGCATTTGTGAATGAATATTTAGGAAGTCCAAGAACTGAAGATGATTTAAGAAAGCTTCTACTCTCTTTAATCAAAGTCGAAGGCATGAGTAATGAGAAGATATCCTATATCACCAATTACGAAAGAGATAAAGAAGATGACAATGGCAATGACGATTACGAATTCTTCGCTTCCTTTTTTACGAAAATCAATGCCCCAAAAGAAAATTTAAACGCATTCTTCTATGTTCTAAAGTCAATGCGCGTCAATGCCTCGAAAGATAAAAAAGATTTGCCGATAAACGCTTACAAAGCTTTATCTATCTACCTTAAATAAAGATAAAAACAATCCGGATCAAAGCGATTCGGATTGTTTTCTTATTTTTTTAATTCATGGCAATGGCGGCAACGTGGCTCATAGCTTTCCACCCCGCCAACCTGGACGACAGGGTCATTGATAGAGGCGGGCTCGCCATTGACTAGCCGTTGCGTCATTGTTGCCGGAGCTCCGCATTTGACGCAGATCGCGGTTAATTTGGTGACAAATTCGGCTCTCGCCAGCATTTCGGCGCTTAAAGGGAAGGGCACGCCTTTGAAATCTTTATCTAAACCAGCGAGTATCACTCTGATTCCTCTATCAGCCAAAGTCTCACAAACGTCAACTAAGGATTCGTCGAAGAATTGGAACTCGTCGATTCCCACCACTTCCGTTTCTTCGTTAACATATTTAAGAATATCCCTGGCTTTGCTCAAAGGCACGGATTTCACTTTGTTATGCAAATGGGAGACAACCTCGTCTTTGCTATATCTATCATCGATGCAAGGCTTAAATACAAGATAGTTTTTATGCCCATAATCAAGTCGGCGCAATCTTCTGATCAATTCTTCGCTTTTGCCAGCGAACATCGGACCGACGATCACTTCAATCCATCCAGGCTCTTTGAAAAATTCCATGGCGCTATTATAAATAAAAAAGGGAGACAAAATTTAAATGGACTTTATACACTGACTAAAATTATTGGCAAATACAAGACTTTTTCTAAAAAACGAGTTTGAATATTAATAAAAAGAAGGCAAAATATGGTCATGAGTTTGGTGAAAGAAAAAGAATATCTTCTCGAAGGCGAATGCCTTGATTTTAAAAAGGAGCTAAGGCTATCAGGTTTATTGAAACTCTTTCAAGATATCGCCCTAGAGCATGTGGAAGAGCTTTACAAAGAAGATGATGATATTGAGAAAAAAGGTCTTCATTGGGTGGTGGCTAGGTATCATGTTTTAATCAAAAGAAACCCTCACTTGCATGAAAAAATAAAAATAATGACTTATCCAAGCCATTGCAAAGTCTTTTTCTTCCCACGGGAATTCATCGTTTTTGATAGTAAAGGCGAAACTATCATCCAAGCCTCCAGCGTTTGGGCTTTGGTGGATGAGGAAAAGCGCACAATGGTGAAGCC
>CAVAYV010000072.1:0-2699 GCA_963593015.1 bacterium
AAGGGAATTCCATGTGAAAATGGGAAATACGTTGTCGTAATAAGCATGGTATTCCGAACCTTTAGTCCACCTGGGTGACCAGGTGGATTTTTAAATGGTAAAAACTTATCGATACGGAATAAGGCCTGTACCCTTATAATAGGTTGAGGTCAAAAAGAATGAGTTCTGATGTAAAAGATTCTTTTAAGCAATCGAATGTTGTTTTAGAACATGATTACGCCATCCAAAATTTGGATGATATTTCATTTGAAGAATTGGATAAGGAAATAGAAAAGCAAATTGAAGCAAATGTAGAAGAACTGAATCAACTTAAAATCGATAAAGAGAAAATCGGGGATCCAAAAAAGCTAACCGATTCGATCTCTCAAATCGTGTGGGAGCAATTCATTTTGCAGGTTGCTGGAACCGCTGGTTCTGACTTTATAGAAAGCAATAGGGATTTAAATTTGAGCCTGAAGAAGGCTGACCATTATCTAAGCGAAGATGATTTTTATGATGGGAAGTTGCCTACTCATAATTTTGAAAACGTTGATAAATACAATGAGAGGCGTGAAAAGTACTTTTCCAATTTCAAAAAAGACGATAACGGCAACGTAGTCATGCACGAGACAAGAATGGGAACTAAAGAGGCTACATTGGCCTCAGGGGCTAGAAGACCATATGATAAAGGAAGGCCAACGGGCTCGAAAGAAAACAAAACCAGTATGGATCACACTGTACCTGCAGGCGAAATGCTCAGAGATAAAAGAGCCGGTGCATTCCTTGATGAAGATGAGAAAATAAAATTTGCTAATTCAGAGGCGAATTTGAACGAGATTCCACAGGATTGGAACGCTTCAAAAGGCGATATGAAAACAGAGGACTGGTTGAATACGCCTAATGCGAATGGCCAAAAGCCTGATGAGATTTTCGATATGTCCGAATCAGACAAAGAACAATTACTGAATAAGGATAAAGAAGCCAGGGCCGAAAAAGAAAGAGTCATCAACGAGGGCGAAAAGAGAGCGAGCCAAGAGGGACACGATTCAAGAGTTGATGAGTTCAAACGTTCCACTCAATATACGTTGCAAGCAGTAGCAGTTGCCCTCATGGCCAAACTGACCAAGACTATATTCCAAGAGGTTATCAAATGGCTTTCCGAGAAAGACCATAAATCGAAGGATTTGATTGAGCACATCAAGAAAGCTATTCATGATTTCATTTTCGATTTCAAGAACAACGTTCTCATGTCATTGGACGTCGGTGTGACGGTTATACTGACCCAGATATTCGGTGAGATCATTCCTATGATCAAGAAGGCTTTGATGTTCCTTACTATCGGCGGAAAAACCGCAATCGATGTTGGAAAGTATTTGAAGAAGCCTGAAAATGCTAACAAAGACACATCCACGAAAATCCTTGAGGTAGGCGAGATTGTCGTTACCGGCTTTACGGCTGCAGGAGGTGTTGCTCTAGGGATGGGGATTACCATCGTTTTGACCAAATATGCCCCGCCTTTGGCTGCTTTCCAAATTCCTTTGCTAGGCTCGGCAGCTAGTTTGCTCGGTGTTTTCCTTGGTGGGCTTACGGCCGGTATATGTGGAGCCATTGTAATGAATATGATTGAAGGAAAACTCTCTGGCAAAATGATTAATGAGAATGTGGCTTCTCAAATGTCAAAAACCGAGGATATTCTTCGACTTCAAAATGCACAATTCGTTATCTACGATGGTGTGGTTTCACAATCGGCTTCCGGTAGTGCTTCTCACATAACGTCCGATTTTATCCAAGCAAGAAATAAGCTTGAGGAAATTAGAAGCCAAAAAGACGAGCCTATAAAATCTGATAACGAAGAGAAATTCGATGACCTGTCAAATTTGATAGACGATTTGGAATGGTAAAGGGGAATACGTTATGAATGAGATAGTTCCTAAGAAAGATAAGTTCGAAAAAGAACTCAGCGAAATAGAAAGACTTCAGGATAAAAATGATAGGCCTATTCGTTTGAAAAGTTTCGAGACTCAAAGTGGTCTTCTTAATTTGTTTCAGAAGAAGATAACAGGCGCTGAGATGAATGAATATTCTGTGTATCTTGGAGAGACGTTGAATGAGTTCAATGAGAAAATAAACAAGTTCTACTTGCAGTTTAAAGGAGTGTATGGTGCTCTGGAGTCTTTGGACAAAGAATATCTAGCAGGGATAGTTGGAGCCTATAATGAAGCTGTCCAAGCGTTCAAAAAGGCTGAGAAAGCCCAAGCAGATGTAGACAAGACTTTGGATTACTTGAAACTTGCGGTAGAGAAAATTGGAGAATTCAACAAAAAGGTCAGTTCTGAATTGGCAAGGATAGATCCTGACAATTGGAAGATGGAAGCCATAAAGCATCAAAGAGAGCTTGATGAAATGAGTGGAAAAGCCGTTTTGATTATTCAAACCATAGAGACTTATAAGGCAGACCACGCGAATCTCATGAAGAAATTGGATGACTGCCAAAACGAACTTGAAAAATATAAAAAAGAAAAGAAGAAGACGAATAGGATATTAATCGCCTGCGGTATTGTTACTGGTGTTGCCATAATAGCGATGACAACGCTAGTCCTTCTAGTAAAGTTTGGAATTATTTGATTTTATCAATGCTGATATAAGATTAATGGTATAATATCCGTAGGAACTTTTTTGCTCCAAAATGGCAATTGTTCCCTTTCTCATCATAGAGAACT
>CAVAYV010000073.1:0-14860 GCA_963593015.1 bacterium
GGATGCTTAGCTCAGCGGGAGAGCATCGCCCTTACAAGGCGGGGGTCACAGGTTCAAACCCTGTAGCATCCACCACGTCTATGCAAGAAACGTGATCAAGAAATGGGCGAATAGCGAAGTGGCCAAACGCGGCTGACTGTAAATCAGCTCCTACGGGTTCGGTGGTTCAAATCCATCTTCGCCCACCATCTTCTTGGGATGTAGCCAAGTGGTAAGGCAACAGACTTTGACTCTGTCATTCGCTGGTCCGATCCCAGCCATCCCAGCCATCAACATCTCCCGTTAGCTCAGTGGTAGAGCACTTGACTTTTAATCAAGGGGTCGACAGTTCGAGCCTGTCACGGGAGACCAAATGGATAAAGATCACCTAATAAGGTGTCTCATATATATGCCCGAGTGGTGAAATGGTAAACACGTTGGACTTAAAATCCAATGGAGTCAAATCCTTACCGGTTCAAGTCCGGTCTCGGGCACCATCAGAAATTAACCGATATTAAGTCGGTTTTTTCTTTATGCACTTTAAGATTCCACTTACTTTTCACTACTTTCATATTTTATTTATCCATAGAAAATCTTGATAAGTTGCATTTTGAGGTTGTCAAATTTTATTGACAATATTCCAAAAAATAAAAAGTAGCTTCCCAGGCTACTTAAGAAGACAGTCAGCCGTTGATTTGTTAGTGGCGAAGGGGATATCGTAAACCGCTGCTATTCGCATAAGAGCCTTAACGTCAGGATCGTGCGGTTGCGCTTGTAACGGATCCCAAAAGAAAACTACTTTTTGAACTTTTCCTTCAGCGATCAAAGCGCCAATTTGCTGATCTCCACCCATTGGCCCCGATAAGAACCCTTTGACTTGAAGACCTGTCTTGTCAGTTATTAGTTTTGCGGTATGCCCAGTTCCGACAAGAGCATAATCCTTTAATTTAGATGCATTTAATTGGCACCATTCAACGATTTCTTCTTTTTTATTGTCATGAGCAATTAAAGCAAGAACTGTTTTATCTTTCATAAAATTCCTCTTGAATTATTTTAAAAGAGATCCAATGTGTTTCCTCCCTATGGGAAGGTGGGGCTCTTGGTCAACCATTAGGATTCCCATTGCAAGATGGGCCTTCAACACAGATATCTCCAGTCAGAGCTCCGAATTACAAGCGTAGGGGAACAATAAGGATCTCTATATGCCCTTAGGGCATTTTTATTATATACAAATTGAAAACTTTTTAGCAATTTAGATAGAGTGTGTTTCGCTATAAGAAATTTAGGTAATATAATTACTTAGAAAAAAAGGAGAAGTTTATGGAACACAATATCTACTTCGAAACTTTGAAACCATATTTGGAGAAAAAAAGAAGACTTAATCATTTGATAAATGTCATTTATTACGATATCGCGACTGCCGCTCCCAAAAAAACAATTTCCGATGAAAGCGACTTATTAGCGGTTTACGAAGCGCAAAACGCTTCTATCGCCCAAGAAACCTCTTATAAGAGCCTTGTGAAAAAAGCTTTGAAAGAAAAGAATCTTTCTAGTTACGAAAGACGTCTTTTTGAAACTTTGAATGACGAAATCGAAGTGATGGAAAAACTTTCGCTCTCCGATTTCACTGAGATGAGAAAAGCCTATTCAAAAAGCAATGAGATGTGGAGAATCTATCGTCCGAAAAATGATTTCGCAAGTTGGCTTCCTTATTGGGAAGAATGCGTAAAGTGGGCGAGAATTTATGCTAAGGCAAAGATGAAAGACGGGATGAAAAATCCTTATGACGCCTTACTTGACGCTTATGAGCCAGGTGAAACAACCGACTATCTTGATTCTTTGTTCAATCCTTTGAAAAAAGCCATCATCAAGCTTCTTCCTATCGCAATTTCTCATCAAAACGCAAAACCAATGCCTGTAATCAAGCCATATAGCCTTAGCAGCCAAGTCAAATTATCCTACGATTTGCTTAGCTTGATTCATTATGATTTAGAGGCCGGTGCTTTAAAAACAAGCGCTCATCCTTTTAGCGCTGATATTTCAAGATATGACGCCCGTTTAACCACCAAATACGATGTGAGCGATTATCGTAGCAACCTTTACACAATTCTTCACGAAGGCGGGCATTGTTTGCAATTCCAAAACAAAAGCGATGAAGAATATGAATGCTTTGTCGAAGGAATTGCCACCGCCGCTAATTGCGAAACACATTCTAGATTCTACGAGAACTTCATCGGCAGAAGCATGGAATTTGCTCCAACTTTGAAAAAAATCGTCACAAAAGACCTAGACAAAGGCTTCGTTTATATGAGCGATGAGGACTTCTATCGCATTTTGAACAAAGTCGAGCCAAGTTTGATCAGAACCGAAGCGGATGAACTTACATATTCTTTGCATATTATCATTCGTTACGAAATCGAAAGAGACTTGGTGAATGGGAAAATCGAATGCAAAGATGTCCCAGCAATCTGGAACGAAAAATATAAATCCTATTTAGGTGTTGATGTTCCTAGCGACAAGGACGGCTGTATGCAAGACGTCCATTGGACAGATGCTGAATTTGGCTATTTCCCGAGCTACGCCCTCGGAAACATTTATGGCGCGATGATACGGGAAAAAATGGATGAGGAAATCGGTTTGCTAGATCTAATAAGAGATGCCAAATTCGAAGAGATCTTATCATGGTTTAGAAAATACGATTATGCATACGATTATCTAGAACCAAAAGAATGGATAAAAAAAGTCACTGGAAAAGAAGTTACAGTGACCCCGTTTATCACTTATTTAACAAATAAATTCGGAAAGTAAACTAATGGTAAAATTCTTTGTTAGTTTAGACGAGACAAACCCTGCAAAGATCCGTGAAATCCTCAAATCTTATGGCTACTCATTCGTTTTACAAGGCGATGATGACATAATTTTGGAATATTTTTACGGATTGAAAAAGAGGATACTGAATTCTCCTTCTTTTAACTCTGACAACGTGATGGGCGTTTCCTTTAGCCTAGTTAGTAAAAAAGAGAAAGAAGATTATTTTACATTATCAAAATATTTTAAAGATAAGAAAATACCAGCCTTTCTTGCCCTTGACGATAGTTTTTTAACAGATAAGCATTCATATAAAGTACTTAAAAAATATAAGCCAATCGAAGATATTTTAGAAATGGCAAAAAACGCCAATTTCGCAGGCATAAAACTCAAGGCATTTATATATTCATCAGAATCAAAAATAATCCGAAACACCATTGCGAAGTCTTTAGATACCGCCAAAAAAATCACCAAAATGTCGCTAGTTCCTTTGCTAGAAATCGAAATTGACTCAAGAATCGCTGACCGGATGGAAGCAGAAAGAAAACTTGCGGAATTTTTGTTAGAAAAAAAGAAGGCATTAAAAGAAGAAAAAATCGCTTTGAGTTTTTCTTTGCCATTAAATGTAGGAACTTACGATGATGTTGCAAAAGAAGAATCAGTTAATTTCGCTTTAGGATATTCCCCCGAGGCCAAGGACGATTCTTTGATTGAAAAATATAAAAACGAAAATTTTTTAACCCCTACCTTCACTTCATCGTCAACATCTAAATTAAATGTCGCAATGAGCGATAATGAATTCAATAATGTCGTCGACAATCTTTTCAGTTCGCTAAAAAAAGCTAACGCTAATTAAACTAATCAAGAAAAAAGAGAATGATTCACTGAATAAAATTGTTCTAGCAATCCTTTGAATATCAACATCTCAAAAGGTTTAGACCTAAGTACGTTTTTGCCATTATCCTTGACAATCGCCCCTTGTTTGAGTGATTTTAAGCATAAAGGCATCGTCACTTTGTTTGAGTCAAGTTTTGCAAAAGAAGGGGCAAATAGCCTTAAATGAAAGAGGGATTTCCTTGAAACAAGGTCATCCCTCTTTTTTAGAATTTAGAAATATCGTAAGAGGCCAAAACCTTCTTCAATGGATTAATGGTCTTCTTTAAAGTCCCTTCCGCAAACGGAGATTTCATTCCGACTTTTGTCACCAAAGTCTGGAACGGGTACTTTCCACCAAGCTTACAAAGTTTCATGTATCTCTTCCAAGCCAACTTGTGATTTTTGCGATCGAGATTGAAGAATTCAAAGGCCATAACCTGAGCTAAGGTATAGTCAATATAATAGAAAGGTGAGGAGAAGATATGCGTTTGCGTAAGCCAGCGATGTCCAGAATACATATATGGACAATCTTTCTCGAGTTCCACCTTCCATGGAGTGTATTTCTTCTCTAAACGGTGCCATTCAGCGTCACGCTCTGCTGGGGTGGCGTTTGGATTCTCATAAACAAAGTGCTGGAATTCGTCTACGGTGACGCCATAAGGGAGGAAGCAAATGGAATCCGCTAAATGTAGATAACGGTATTTGTCTGGTTCATCAAAGAATAAATTCATATATGGTTCGGCAAAGAATTCCATTGACATCGAATCAATTTCGCAAGATTCCATCGTTGGCGCACGATATTCAGGGATCTTGATGCCACGGGCGACATAAGCTTGGAAGGAATGACCAAATTCATGGGTTAAGACATCCACATCGCCACTTGTGCCATTGAAATTCGAAAAAATAATCGGGCATTCATGAATTGGGAAATATGTCATATAGCCGCCACTTTGTTTGCCTTTTTTAGCATCAAGGAACAAAAGATGGTGGTCAGCCATAAAATTGAAGAAGTAATCGGTATCTGGAGATAACTCTTTATACATCTTTTTAGCAGATAGAATTTTGTCTTCGGTGGTTCCATTAGGAATTGGGTTGCCGCTATTGAACATAACATTAACATCATAAATCTTAGGTTTTTTGATGCCGATGCGCTTAAATTGCTCTTTCTTAAGTTTATTAACTAATGGAGTAACAACATGATGGATTTGCTCACGATATGAAGCAACCAATTTCGAATCATAGTCAAAGCGAGACATCCTGAGATATCCAAGCTCAACGTAGTTCTTATAACCAAGCTTTTTAGCCATTGTGTCTCTGACTTTGACTAATTCATCATAAATGCTTTCAAACTCGTCTTTGCGGGTATCTAAATATGAATAATAAGCCTCAGCAGCTTCTTTTCTCGTTTCACGATCTTTGTCGCTTAAAAATTTTCCCATTTGAGGAAGATTGTATTCTTCGCCTCTGAAGGTAACTTTGCAAGAAGCGATCGCGGATTCGTATTTCATCACGAGTTCATTTTCTTTTTGGCTATCTTCGACGATTCTTTCGTCAAAGGCTTTCGCGGAATATTCGAACATCGTAAATAAGAAAGTTCCGAGTTTCTTTTCAAGCTCTGGTCTGAATTTGCTTTCGAGCATGGCTTTTTCGAAGTTTGTCATCGCCACAGACACCCTTGGAGAACCTTCATTGAGGATGTTCATCCCTTTTTCGTATTTTTTGTTTGTTGTATCCAAACTATACAAAACAGAGACATGGGTCGCTTGATCAGAGAAGACATCATTAAGGTGATTCATTTTCTTATAGATCTTGTAAGCCTCTTCAAAAGTTGCAGCATTTTTAAAAGCGGCAGTAAGTTCATTGACTTTCTCGATCGTTGCATCGATTTTAGGTACCCTATAAGGCCAATCTTCGAAATTCGCTAATTCTTTTTTCATTTTTCACTCCTTTTTGAAACAATATTCCTCTTTTTATTCAAAACAGATTCGTTAGGCTTAAGATTCGTATCAATTTCTTTTAAACCATTTTCGGTAAGAAACAAAGCTTCGTCGAGCCCTTTCACATTATTCACTTCCACAAAACCGTTCTTAATCAAATTTGTAAGGCGCCTAGAAATTGTTTTGCTAGAAAGGCTAGGCGCATAGCCAAAGGCTCTGACAAAAGATATTGGCAAAGTATCTATGTCTTGTTTTCCTTTGATAAGCTTTATCAAACCTACACGGTTTAGATAAAAGCCTGCTTCTGAAACCAAATAAATAGCTCCTAGCATCTTCCGTTCTGCTTTTCGAGATGAATATTCGTTCATAAACCTCCTCATTATAAGTTAGTCATGACAAAATCAAAGAAAATCTAATAAAATTCACTAAAAATTTCCTATTTCTTGATAAAAAGTGGCAAGCAAACTAAAATTGTGCCGCTATGGAAGAAGAAATTAGAACTCAAATTGAAAATGTATTGGATAAAGTCCGCCCATTCTTGAACAGAGATGGCGGGGACGTCGAACTTATCGGTTTCAAAGACGGCATAGTTTATTTGACGATGTTAGGAGCATGCCAAGGCTGCGTAAGCGCTGGCGATGACATTACCGCCGGAGTCGAAATCATTCTATGCGAGGAAGTTCCTGGAGTGACCCAAGTATCCGCTTTTGGGGAAGTTCCGCTTGATGTTATGGAGGAATACGTGGAACGCAAGCGCGTAAAAGCGGAGCAGGAGAAGGAAAGACAAGCTAACGAACAAAGAGAAATCGACTTAGCTAAAGGCTCAAAATAAGAGCCTTTTTTAATTATGCTAAATCTCTAAGAATAAGATTTTCGAAATCAGATTGAAGACTATTCGCTTTTGGGAACAAGCGTATATATTTTTGGATTTGAAAAGGACTAGCCTTATTTTCCAAGATCAACCGCTTGATTTGTCTTTTTCCTCTTTCGAAATACTCAGCGCTCATTTCATCTTTTAAGAAAAGATAGTGAACGCACGTTATATTGATATCGTAAATTGGAAAAGTAGCACCTTCTTCCTCTATTTCGGTTATACCGATTTCAAATAGATGCGGGGCTAAATACCAGGGTCTCACAAGTTGGTCATTGATTCTTCTGTTCCCTTTTTTGAAAAAGAGATCGAATTGAAATTCATCAACCGAATCGGAACTGATAAATAGGGCGCTTTCTAAGCCGAAAACGGCGTAGTGATAATTTGCGATCAGTAAGCCCATTAAAGTTTTGTATGTTTTCATTTTATGCCTCCGGACAAAAAGAAAACGCTAGATTCACTAGCGTCCAATCGTAAGCCCGTTAGCTTGTCTCCATTATTTTAATAGGTTAGATTCCTTGTTCGCCAAGGTATAACCTTCACGATTATAAACATCTATCCTATTATAGGTATAGACGCTTCCGTCGGGTTTTCTCATGATTCCACCGGCTTCGGAAAGAATAATATCGCCAGCAGCGATATCCCATTCCTTCGTATTCGAGCTGACTCTAAAAGAAATATCAGCTAGCCCTTCGGCGATATAGCAGAATTTCATGGCGGCGCCTAAAGGAACAACATTAGTAATTTTATCTTTGTTTTTCTCAATCAAAGCTCTTTCGCTATCATTTAAAAAGGAGCGTGAAACCAAACAAGTCAAATTGTCATCCTTACTAGAAACGTGAATTCTCAAAGGCTTTTTGCCTTTCTCCAATTTATATGCCCCTTCACCTTTTATCGCGTAATACATGACGTTTTTGCAGGGGATATTTATAACTCCAGCTACAATTTCGCCTTTATACGCCAAGGCAATATTAGTAGTGAATTCATCGTCTTTAGAAACAAAATCTTTAGTCCCATCCACTGGGTCGACAATAAAGACGTAGTCGTTTTCCCTTCTAGATAAATCATCAGTGCTTTCCTCTGTCAAAAAAGCATAATGAGGGAACTTTTCGTGCAGCTCTTTGCGGATTAATTTATCGGCTCCTTTATCTGCTTCCGTAACCGGGGAATTGTCACTTTTGATTTCGACCTCGAAATCTTTTTGATAAACGCTTAAAATCCATCCTTCAGCATCCAATGCCGCCTTTTGCATCGCCAAAAGTTCTTTTTCGTACATCTTTTTCTCCTTTTTAGAAATAAAAGCCACCGGGACATGGTGGCATCTTGTCTATGATTTTTATTTAATTCCGAGGGATTCGATTTCTTCATCGGACATCTTCTTTTCACCCTCTTCTTCTTCGTCTTCGCCTTCTTCGTCGTCGCCTTCTTCTTTCAATTCATCTTCATCAAGCTCTTCGATATCAGTATCGGATTCTTCGACCTCGCTATAAACGTCGTTGACATCAATATGAACTTTTTCATAAGTGTGGCGAGCACGAAGATCCCAAGTATTGTCGGATAAGATCACGAATCTTCCGTCCAAAGAAAGGGAGGTATACAAAGCCCCTAAACGAGAAGAAGCTTCTTCTTCGCTCATTTCAAGAGTTTCGGCGACCTTGCTCGCTAAGTCTTTAAAAGTTAGCGCGCCATCGCTATTTTTTAAAGTTTCATAGGCGACTTCTATCATGCTTTTATCAAATTTCATAACTAATTCTCCTTAATAAGAATTTTCCAACTAGTGATTATACTAGGAACAATTCTCTTTTTCTTTAAAATTTTCTTACATCTTCTCAGGAGCGCTGACTCCGAGCAAAGACAAAGCGTTGCGAATGACAATCATGGAGGCTTTCATAAGCGCTAATCTAGAGGAAGTTCCCGCAATGTCATCGCGATCGATAATCTTCGTAGCGGCATAATATTCATGGATTAGGCTTGCTAATTTTTGAATATAGCCCGCCATTTTGTACGGGGCGCGGGCAGCGGCGGATGATTGAACAACAGCTGGGAATTCGGTGAGCTGTTTCAATAAACTCGCTTCTTTCACTCCACCTTTTAAGCCTTTTAAAGTAGGGTCAATCGCAATGTCACTTCCAATGCTTAATAATGATGCACATCTTGCGTGAGCATATTGGGCATAATACACAGGATTGTCCTTGGACCTCGAAGTCGCCAAATCGTAATTGAAGTCAAGATGGCTTGTCCCGGCTTTTTCAGCAAAGAAATATCTAACGGCATCAACACCACAGTCAGCAACTAGCTCGCGATGGGTGATGGCTTTGCCGGTACGTTTGCTCATTTTCACTTCTTCGCCGTTTTTGTAAACGCGAACAATCTGATAAATCTCGACCTGCAAGGCATCGCCTTGGTAGCCTTTCATCATAAGGGCGCTCTTCATTCTGTTGATATAGCCATGGTGATCAGCGCCTAGCATATCAACCAAGAAATCATACCCTCTCCCGATTTTGTTATAATGGTAGCAAATATCAGGCATAAAATAGGTGTATGAACCATCGCTTTTGACAATCGGTCTATCCTTATCATCCAAGAAAGCGGAAGTCTTTAAATATTTGGCGCCATCATTGACGTAGACATATCCTTTACTTTCCAATTCTTTAATCGTGTCTTCGATGGTGGTCCCTTTGCGGATTTCCGATTCATAGGAAATCTTGTCAAATCTGACACGGAAATCAGCTAAATCTTTTTGAATTTTCCCAAACTCGGTGTCAATTCCAAATCTAACGAAGAATTTCTTGCTTTCATCATCGTCTTCAATGTATTTATCGCCATATTTTTCTTTGATTGCCTCAGCAATTTTAATAAGGTCCTGGCCATGATAATCATCATCTCCTAAGGCTTCGTTGTTGATACCGAAGAGTCCTCGATAGCGAATTCCTAAAGAATGGCCCAAATGAGCAACTTGATTGCCGCAATCATTCAAATAATATTCACGAGTAACATCGTAGCCGGCAAATTCATACAAATTAGCCGTGCTATCGCCAAGAGCAGCACCGCGCGTATGACCTAAATGCAAATCTCCGGTTGGGTTAGCGGAAACAAATTCCACATTTACCTTAATCCCGTTACTTTTGCCTTTGCCATAAGCCTTGTCTTCATCAATAATGGTAGCAACGATACTTCCAAGTGCTTCTTTTTTCATGAAGAAATTCAAAAAGCCAGGTCCAGCAATCTCTAACTTTTCGCAAGCATCGCAAATGAAGTTATCTTTTAATAGTTCTGCGACTTCTAAAGGCTTTTTGCCAAGTTTTTTGCAAAATTTCATTGCCATGTTCGTGGCATAATCGCCATGATTATGGTCTTTTGTATTTTCAATGATGACATCGTTTTCATTAATATCAAGATTGATTTTTTTTGCTGCCTCAAATAGGCTTGCCTTCAATTTTTCTTCCCCTATCATTTTTCACTCCTTATAAATCAAGACGATGCTTGTCGCACGAATGGCTTTCCCTTCGCCAACTGCATCCATTTTTTCGTTTGTGCCAGCCTTGATAGAAACATCATCGGTGCTAATTTCAAGTAATGAGGCTAAACTTTCTTTCATCATCTCTATGTGCGAAGCAAGCTTTGGCTTTTCCGCGAATATCATGATGTCGATGTTATTGACACGAAACCCACGTTCTTTAACTAAGTCATAGCATTTCTTCAATATTAGTTTTGAATCGATGTTTTCAATGCTAGGATCAGAAGGAGGGAAATATTTTCCGATGTCCCCCAACGCGATAGCACCAAGCAAAGAGTCGCTGACCGCATGCAATACAACATCGGCATCGCTATGCCCAAGCAATCCCATTTCAAAAGGGATTTCGACTCCCCCGAGAATTAATTTTCTCCCATTAACGAGCAAATGAATGTCTTCGCCCTGACCAATACGATATTTCATAATTAAACGTTGAATCGGAAGAATACAATATCCCCATCTTTCATGATGTATTCTTTTCCTTCGCTTCTCAATTTGCCGTTTTCTTTTACGGCTTCTTCAGAGCCATATTTCTTCAAAGCCTCGAAATCGTAAACCTCCGCTTTGATAAAGCCTCTTTCAAAATCGCTATGAATGACACCAGCGCATTGTGGGGCACTCATTCCGTTTTTGAATGTCCAAGCACGACATTCGTCTGTGCCGCAAGTAAAGAACGTTGATAGATTGAGAAGCTTGTATGAGGCTTTGACAATCTTGTCTAACCCAGATTCTTTGGCCCCCAAAGTCGCCAAGAATTCCTTTTTTTCTTCAGTCGGAAGTTGAGAGAGCTCATATTCGATAGCGCAGGAAACAGGAATGCATTCCGCCCCTTCCTTAGCGGCGATTTCTTTGACTATTTGGTAATATTTGCAATTATCCAAGTCACCATAATCGCTATCAGCAACATTTGCCACATAAAGAATAGGCTTTAACGATAACAAGAAGAAATTTTTGCGGGCATACGCAATTTGCTCTTGCGATAACCCTTTTACTAAACGGGCGGGATCGCCATTGGAAAGAGTGTCTTTCAAAGCATTCAAAATCGGCATTTCATAAATAGCGACTTTGTCCTTTGCCACTCTTGCCTTAACATCTTGCTTCCCGATTCTATTCTCGACGGAAGCTAAATCGCTCATGGCCAATTCTAAATTGATGGTGCTGATATCATTAGCGGGGTCAACAGGATCTTCGTTATATCGTAAAACCTGTTCCGAATCAAAGCAGCGAACGACTTCAACGATTGCATCGCATTCACGAATCGCAGCCAAAAATTGGTTGCCTAAGCCTTCGCCCTTAGATGCGCCTTTTACCAAACCAGCGATATCATAAAACTCGAAGGTCGCGTTGACTTTTTTCTTTGGTTTCCACATTTCAGTCAAATAATCAAGGCGCTCATCCGGAACGATGACAACGCCAGTGTTTGGGTCAATCGTGGCAAAAGGGTAATTTTCCGCCAACACATGCGAATTAGTGATTGCGTTGAACAAAGTGCTTTTCCCAACGTTAGGAAGTCCTACAATACCTGCTTTTAAAGACATAAAATACCTCTAGCGTGTAGATTATAGTCTTTGCTGTTCCTAAAAGGAACAACAAAAGCCAAATACAAAGGCAAAATAAAAGCCCCGTAAAGATAGCGGGGCACATCAACTGCGTATGCTAATTCGATTAGTCAACTTTCTTGACTTTAGCGGCGCGTGGTCCACGCTCCGACTCTTGAACCTCGAACTCAACGTGTTCGCCTTGGTCTGCAGTCTTGAAGTTGTCCATGATCAACTCGCTATAGTGGAAAAAGTAATCTTTGTTATCTTCACCGTGGATGAAGCCGTATCCTTTCTCCTTGTTGAACATTTTGACAGTTCCCTTCATGAGAATCCTAACCTTCCTAGCTCGTTCAAATGAACTCACCGTCGATTAATATAGCATAAAAACCAAAGTAATAGTTAGCAAACTTTAATAATTTTTCGCAATTTGATATTAGCCAACGTTTTCCCGTCTGAAAGTTTCTTTTTCGGCACGGTTTTTCAAAAAACACCCAATTAAAAAGAAAGCAATGCAACCTGTCATAAAAACAATAGCAATTGGTAAAAAAGAGAAAGTAAAACTCATCGTTCCCCCTGAAAAAGATTCGCAGAGCATTTGATGAATTAGATACTCGCTCGCCGCAACAAAAACACTTGAAATCAAACTAGCTAAAAGCACAGGAATTCCTAAATTAAATAAATAAATTTTGCTGATATCATTCCGCGAAATCCCAAGACGGAAAAGGAGACATCCTTCTTTTTTGCCTTCATTGGCGAAAAGAATCCCAACAACAAGTAAAAGCAAAAATGAAATTGAGAGAGACCCTATCGATGCGAAAAACAAAGCAATTTTTACAAAATTCAGAACATTTTCCGTACTATTCGAAATCGATGTCGTAGGATCGCTGAATTTATAAGATGGATATTCTTTTTTCAAAATAGGAATCAAATCTTCACTTTTAACAGAATCATCTATTTCAAAAATCACTTGGTTAGGTTCAAGATAAAAGCTAGACATTCCTAGTTCACTGGCGAAATAGTCGATTGACCAATATGGTTCGACGAAAAAGATGCACTCATTGGCTTCAGCGATGCCTACAACTTCCAAGCTTCCATATCTATAATCACGCTCCAACGTCGTTCCATAATTCTCTTCATTAACTTCCCCGGCAACATATATATTTTTTGGATATCCCCACAAATCAGCTAGTTTTTTTGAAATAACCACTTCATTTATTTTCTTTGCCATCCTTCCTTCAAGCAAGGAATCAACCTTGTTTGAAATGGTTAAGCCTTTAGAAAAGGGAAGCTTATATGATCCTTCAACAACATTATCTGGCAAATCAATCGAAGCTTCGCATTGTTCAATCGGCACCACGCTCCTAGTTTCTACAACCTTTTGCAATTCTTCTAAGGAAGAAGAGGAATAAAAAGGATATATGAAACCTGCCATTAACGAAGAAGGAAAGCTACGATAAGTCATCTCGCCAATGACAGAATACGAATTAATTTCATATTTGTTTTTTATATCTTCGATCGTCTTTATGGGGATTGAATTCTTCTTTGCCAGATAAACGTAATATCTTTCAAGGTAGCATTGTTCATAAGGCTTACAAATAATCGAAGAATAATCATGATTCGCTTTTTCAAATACATAAGAAGCCAACATCTCGTTTTTTCTTACTTTTTTATAAAATTCATCATCACTTAAATAGTCTCTTAAATAAAATATTTTTTGAATGACGAAAGGGTATTCCGAAGGAGACCCATCATTAGTGGGAAGTCTTAATCTCTCTTCATAAAAATAACCATTCCAATGTCTGTTCGTGTGATATATCAGCGGGACATCCGTCTGAACCACACCCACAAGTTTAAATATCTGAGAATCTTCATATTTCCATTCTTCATTCGCAAGTTCGAAAAGGACATCGACTTCGAATTCCTCCAAATAAGCGCCAAGCGTTTCATAATCCCTGATTATTTGAAACCCAAAACATAATTGGGCCATATTTTTGTATGGCAACCCCAAAATAATTTGATCATCTTCGATAAAATCGGGTCGAGATGGGTAAACAAACGCATCCTCATCTTCAAGAAGCAAATAGTCGTTTGGCAAAGAGGCATTAAAAGACGCAAGTTCCACTTTGAAAGACTCACTTAAGGCATAAACAACGTCCAAATCCTTAAAATATGCCGTAAAATCAGTAAAATAGCTTATCCCATAATCATTTGCCAGCCCAGGATTTTCATTGATTATGCTAACAACCTCTTCTTCTGTCGCGCTTATCGCTTCATCAATGTTATTTGAGTCACCCTCTTTTTCCATTACGATTTGAGATTTTCCAATAAGGGATGAAAAGGCATTATTGATTTCTTTGGAAGCGTCGAAAGAAAGGAAGGAAGCTACGCCAAGAGAAAACAAAGAGACCGTCAAGATTCCAATGGTCAAAAACGACCTTCGGCTTTTAGCAACAAGTAGATGAAAAGAATGTTTGCAAAGAAAACGATTTGGCAGTTCCATCTTTTCCTTATTGTTTTTCACTCTTAAGGCAATGATTTTCTTTTCCTCGGTATCGCAAATAACATTTTTTTGATAAATTATTCGCTTGTTAGCCAAAACAAAAAGACCATCGCTGAATTCCTTGGCTTTTTCCACATCATGAGTGACCATGATGACTAGAACATCTTTAGAGATAGATCGTAAATAATGATAGACCTTTTCAGCGTTTTTCGAATCCAATGCTCCAGTAGGCTCATCGCAAAGCAATATTTTTTTATTCGAAGAAATGCTTCTAGCCAACGCAACTCTTTGTTTTTCTCCCCCGCTTAGATTTTTACTTTTCGCCTTGGATCTTTTCTTCAAAGATAAAGAAGACAATAAATCAAAGCACCTTCTTGATATCTTCGAAGGGTTTTCACTAGAGGTAGCAAGTAAGGGAAGAGATACGTTTTCCAATACTTTTTCAAGTTCCAGTAATTCATAATGTTGTCTTACAAAGCCAATGTGCTTGAGGCGGTAATTGGTTAATTCTTTCTCACTTTGCTTCTTCAGCAATTTGCCACGAAAAAAGATTTTCCCTTCGTATTCATTATCAAGCCCTGAAATCATTTCAAGCAAAGTAGATTTCCCTGAACCAGATTCTCCAACGATAGAAAAGAAACCGCTTGAAGGGAATGTGAAATTGAAACCTGAAAAAAGAACCCGGTTTTTGAAGGATTTCCCCAATTTTTCTATTTTTAACAAATCACTCATCATTCAGCTCCGACAACAAACTGGTTTTTTTAAAGAAAAGCATAGGTGTGTATACTCCAACAATCGTTATTAAAGCTGCTAAAAGAAAACATAATGGGACGA